>JBOFQC010000596.1:0-3239 GCA_051660725.1 Thermoguttaceae bacterium | reverse complement strand
CCACCTGTCGGAGTAAAATTTTTGTTTTGCTGAGCGAAAACGGCATTTCCAGTGAAATCTGAAACACCGTTTAACGCGGCGTTGCCAATCACCCCAGCAGCTGTTAACGCTGCTGTCTGTTTAAAGAAATGGCGACGATTCACAGACGATTCATTTTTCTTTCGTTGCATGGTACGGTCCTCATTCAAAGTTTAATGATAACAAACAGAATCAACAATGTGTCTTGAACACTGTATGTAATTGGGGTATCTAGTGTAACAAGTATTACGGTTAGGTCAACTATTCCGCCCGGCAGCCGTTTTTACTTCCGGGAAGTATAAATTAATCAGGCACGACATCTGATGCGGTAATCGGAGGTTCTTTTTCTGTTTTTGTCGTTTCTTTCAATTCTTTTGTCTCTTTCGTTTCTTTTATATCTTTTATTTCATTAGACTCCGTTGTTTCTTGGGATTCCTGCGAAGCGGCCGGTTTGGCATTCATACCTTGTCCAATTCCCAGAATACAAACGGCAATGACGAGCACCACGATTCCAGCGGTAATCCATTTAACCGCTTTTTTGCCGGCACGTTTCCATTCGCCCATTAGGAATCCGTTGAAATTACCGACAATAATCGCAAACGCCATGAACACGACGTAACCAACGGCAACGCCGGTTTTACTCGCACCGAAACCGAAGCAAGCAACAGCGGCGTCGTGTAAAATTGCCATGAACAGCGCTATTATAATTGCAATAAAAGCGTTAATGCTCAAGAATTTGTTCCACGTTTTATTCTGCTGCAATTTCATCACGCAATATAAACATGACGAGAAAAAGCCGCCGAACAGAATTAAAAAAGTGGCAGGAAGCGAATTCCGCCAGTCAAGAATATTGGCGTTTTCAGCCGCTTGATTTATACCGCCAGCAAAACTAAACGCAACCGACCAACATCCGCAAAGCACACCGGACATAACGGCCAGGAACAGGCCCGGTAACGCACTTTTCTTCGGCTTATCAGTTGCGGACGAGTTATTTTCTTCATTTGCTGACTTCAACATGCCTGCTCTGCCGCATACAATTACGCCAGCCAAGCAGATAATCACGCCACAGATATTTACCATTCCGGCAGTTGTCGCAAAATGGTTCGGATCGTGTATCATTGTTGGCACCAAAAATCCGACGATTATCTGGCCGCCGTAATTCAGTGCGTAAGCCAATGAAAGACCAATAAAAGCAAAACTTAAACCCAGTGTCATTGAACCGAGTCCCCAAAGCACACCGAACATGAACGGCAACACCAAGCCGTAAAATCCGGTTTTCAAATAAATCCCGAACAGCCCCGGCACAAGTGACGGACCAATAAAAAGCGGCAGGAGTAGCGTCGCAAACAAGAAAAACGGTCCCCAGAGATTTTCCCAAGGAAGATTTTTCGAAACGAATTTGCTCGGCAGTCCGAAAGAACCGCCGCACATTGCACCGAGAAGTAAAATTGCGAAACCAAGTACTATTTCTGACATTTGGGTTTATGGGTAAAAGGTGAGCAGGTGAATAGGTGAAAAAAGCGAGCCGCCAATGTTAGTTGGCGGGTACCCCTTAATATTATTGAGCAATTTCGTCGAATGGGATCGGTTTGAGTCCGTGTTTTTTAAGGAATTCCGGATTAAGTATCTCTTTTAGGATTTCGTCGTTTTCGCCTTTCATCTGCAAAATTACGTTTCCTTCCATTTTCTGGTTGCCGTTGTCGTCACGCCAGATTTTTTCGTTTTTACTGTTCACAATTAAATTGTGCGAAACCGTGTTAACATCTGCGTTTTCACGAATTTTGGCGAGGTTCGGATACTTCTGTTTGAAAACATCGGAATCAATATTCACTTCATTATAAAGTTTATTCTTTACAAATTCGCCGTCCAGTGCCTCCAGATACCGTTTTTGGCCCCACGGCGAAAAACTTACCGCTAAAAAACAGTCGAGCATCACATTGTTTTCAACGATGTTGTCTTTTCCGCCGTGAATTTGTACTGCTCCGAAAAGTGCCGAGCCGCAGTTCTCGAAAACGTTACCGTAAATCGTAACGTCGCTTATCATGTCGTCGAGCCGAATCCCGGCAGCTCCGCATTTCGTGCCGCCGGTTATGTCTTTCCAATAATTGTACCGAATCGTAATTCCCCGGTATGACGGGTTATACCACGTGTCGATTCCCCCTTGGTCGTCCGATTCGTTCACGACTTTTTCTATTCGATTATACTCGATTAAAAAGTCGTTACCTTCAAGCCGCATCGCAGAGGAACCGGAATCACCAAACATACAGTGCGAAATCCGGTGTCCGCAGCCTGAAAGTAACACTGCCGGCGTATAGGTCGGTTTCAAAACTGAAAACCAGAGAACCAGGGTGTCCTGAACATAATGGTTGCCGGGTGTCAATGTTTTACGGTCCCCCCCTGAAATTGTCATTCCGCCTGCTCCGAGTGCTACAAGAGAACATTCTGAAACGCCGTTGTGGTACCCGCCGGAAATGTCGATTCCGTTTCGGCCTACGCTGAATATACCAACTTTCGACAAAACGCAGTTGGTTGAATTTTCAATTTTTATACCACTGTCGCGTGATTCCCAGAAACTTAAGTCGCTGACAATTATATTCGAGGCATCGCGGATTTCGAGCATAAACGGTGCGTCAAAGCAAGAAATCCTTACTCCGTTAAACGTCTTGGTGTCAACTTTTTCCGGCACGAACCAAAGAAGCGTTTCGGTGTCACGGTCAAGATACCATTCGCCCGGTGTGTCGAGTTCACAAAGCGCGTTTTCGGCGTAATAACGGAAATCGTCGTGATAGCCGTAACCGTGATACGGCTCTTGCATTTTTATCTTTTTCGCTTCGGTGTCAATTGAATCGACTTTTCCGTAATCTTCGGCCCAGTCCCAGAACCAGTATCCATGCAGCCGCAAATCCGGCTCGTTTTTCCAACGGTCAAGCTGCTCGGAGTCGCCGACGAATTCAAAAATCCCCTCTTTTGTGCCTTGTCCGTCCCAAGTCTGTTCAGTTTTTGTCGGACCAATTGCTTTACCACTTCTTAAGAAATCTTTATTTGGGCCACGTGCGAGTTGTTGACGTGTTCCTCCGTGAAACATCATGCTTGCTGCAAAAAGTTCGGGCCGTTTGCCGAGATCGGTAGCGTCGCCGTAATTTTTTATGCCAAGCGGTTTCAGATCGCAGACCCAAATTGAGTCGGCAACTTCCGGCTTGATGCGGGATTCGAATTTTGCG
>JBOFQC010000595.1:0-2081 GCA_051660725.1 Thermoguttaceae bacterium | reverse complement strand
CGTGCCAGGGTAAGCAGTCAATGTTGGAAACGGGTTATCCGCCAGTACGCAGCCGCACACATGCCAGAAGTTTTCGGCGGCAAGCGTGGCCAGTATCACAGTATCAAGTTGTCAGAAACGTTGTGCATCAAAGGGATTCCGGAAAAACTGGCAAAACAATATGCTTGTGCGGCTTTTGAAGCAATTGGAAAAAAAGGAAAAAACAACGGCCAAACTTCGGTTGCTCTTTATCTTTCACCCGCTGAGATTGAAGCCGTTGCTGACACCATTATATCTTTGGACAATTCGGCGTCAGAAGGAAAAGTCGACGAAAAAGCAATTGCGAAAGTGGTGGCAAAAGCGATCAAAGATGCCCCGCATCGTGATTTTGCGGACATTGCAATATTCGGACGAATGGTTGCCGACGACCACTCGCTGATGGTTGAAGGAGCGGGATTGTTCGCACACGCAATTTCCACGCACACGTGTTCTAACGAAGTAGATTTTTTCTCCGCCGTTGACGACACGCAACCAGAAAATGCAGAAGGGGCCGGACATATCGGGACACTTGAATTGAACGCCGCCTGTTATTATCGGTACATTGCGTTAAACGTTGATCTGCTATACGACAAAAACCACCTCGGTGAATGTGATAAAGAAACGAAAGAAAATATTCTGAAAACATTCCTCGAAGCCTGCTTGTTTGCTGTTCCGTCAGCACGCAAGAATTCGATGCAAGGAGATACGCTCCCGGGGTTTGTACTTGGTGTAGTCCGTAATGGACATCCTATTTCATTGGCCAACGCATTTGAAAATCCGGTTCGAGCTAAAGAAGGGTATCTGACACCGTCCGCGAAAAAATTGAACGAACATTGGAATACTCTCAAAAAAACATACGGACTGACAGCCGAGGAATTTCTGCTAAGTGAAGCAACCCCTCTTAACAACTGGGTTGACGAAATCACTGACGCCGTGATTGGAGGTTAGCAGGTATATATGACACCTTCGTATTTAGCATTATATTTTGACGCCCCGATGCAATCATGGGGTGGAAGCAGTCGGTTTGAACGCCGTGCTTCTCTTGCTCATCCTACCCGAAGTGGCGTCACCGGGATAATTTGTGCGGCACTTGGCATTGAACGAAACGACAACGCGTTTTTGCTCAGGATGCGAAGTGTAAAAATGGATATGTACGTTTTGCCACGCAAAATCTCTTCTGCGAGCAACGAATTTTTCATGACCCGATCAGTAGATTACCACACAGTTGGGGGCGGTTATAATGAAAAGAATCCAGCTGAGCGTATGCATATTCCGAGGCAAGCGGCAGATGGGAGACCGAAAGGTACAGCTTTAACTTACCGTGAATATTTACATGACATCTGTTTTGGTGTAATTCTTACCGCGGACGACTCGGAACTTCTTGAAAAGATAGAGAAGGGACTGCATGACCCGGTATGGGGGGTATGGTTGGGACGCAAATGTTGTATCCCATGTAGTCGGATATGCGAAGGCTTTTTCGAATCAAAAGAAAAAGCGTTGCAAAAGCTCTGCGGTTTGGCCGGTTGTGATAAACCCAGTCTTGAAATCACAGATGCGGTTAGTTTCGAGGAGGGTGACGAGACGATTTTTGATATTCCGATTACATTTGAACGTTCAAAGCGGGGAACCAACGAAGCGTTTTTGCCACGCCGCATTAAAAAAGTTGTTCTGAAGTGAAAATTTGGCCTATCCAAACGAAATGCAAAAATACACCAAATAGGCATTTCAGGAATATTGGGCAATTTGAATAAACGTGTTCTCCCCCTTGGATTAAGCTAAACACCTGTGTTACTACATTATTTTAGAGTAATTATGATAACCAAATTACGCTAACTTTAATAAAAATTTCGATTTTCTCGATTTTTTCTTATATTCAGGCTTGCTCGCTATTGGTTTTTTAAGTATTGTTCCCCGTCCTCATCTCGAGGAATTAAACAAAAACAATGTCAACCAAAACCGTAATAATTAGATGAGCAAGTCGGTAAACGCATATTCTCGGCCAAAACTGCTGTTTAATAATCACGCATTATATAATACACTGTCGCCTGGAATAAATTGCACGT
>JBOFQC010000594.1:0-6082 GCA_051660725.1 Thermoguttaceae bacterium | reverse complement strand
TCAGAACCAGAATCTTTCACGTATTTAAAACTCGGCGCATTTTCAAGATTTCCAGAACCCTCAATCTCGACAATCAGCGGAGAAACGGAATACCCCCATTTCGGCATAAGAGCCCCAAAATCCCGGGCCAAATGCGTTTTCCAAATCTGTTTGCCGGTTTCAATTTCCAGGCAATGAAAGTTACCGAAGCCGCCGAGCAGGTAAACTTTGTCTTTCCAGATAAGTGGTGCCGCACGGGGAGAACTCCCGTAATCCGGGTCGATTTTACTTGGTGTCGAATATTCAAAACGCCAAAGTTCTTCTCCGGTTTCGGAATTGTAACATTTAAAAATGTCCGCCATGTCGCTTTTATCCCTGTCAGCAATTACGACAAATTTTTCTGAAGCGACAACTCCGGACAGTCCGTCTCCGTCCAATTTTTGTTCCCAAATAACCAGAGGCGGCTCGGGAAGTATATCTGGCAAAACGGCACTGTTCGCTTCACGATTCGGGCCACGCCACTGATTCCAATCAGCCGCAAACACCTTTGATACGGTTAGCGACACCGCGAAGAACAGACCCAAGTCAAGCACAAATCGAAGAAGTTTCATTGTACAAATATAATTCTTTCTATTTCATTTATTCAGGTAATGCAATATCCTCTTTTTCTGCGAGGTTACGCAACTTTGCCAAAGCACGAATTTCTATTTGCCTGACCCGTTCTTTGGTGACATGCACACTTGTACTTACTTCTTTTAATGTGTGCGGCGTATTATTATCACCTAATCCGAAGCGGCTGACAATAATTTGCTGCTCGTTTACCGAAAGTCCGTCAAGCAAGTGGTCGAGAATGTATTTCCTTTCACGTGCGGCGATTTCGTATTCTTTTTCCTGAACACGGAAATCTTCCGTTTTACTGAACGACTCAATTTCACACGGATGAAAACGCTCCCTGTATCTTTGTTCATCCGGTAATGAGCGGGCGAAATTTTTCATAATAGCCCAGGTTGCGTACGTGCTGAACTTATTACCGCGCATGTAATCGAATTTTTCAACGGCTTTTATCAAGGAAATATTTCCGTCGCTAACCAATTCGAACAACTCGACATACTGGTTCAGGTGCCTTTTTGCAATTGACACCACCAGCCTGAGGTTGGCGGAAATTATTTTATTCTTCGTCTGAACCGCTTCGTCGTAAAGTTTTTCGATTTCAGACATTACCCTGATTTTTGGGTTTTCAATATCAACGGATTCTCGCAACTTTGACGCTTTGAACAGCAGGTAGTTCATTTTGCGAAACAAGTGCGTTTCTTCTTGTGGTGTCAAGAGCGGCACGTCAAGTAACCCTGCAAAATAATTTGGTATCTCCTGCTTTTCAAGAGACTCCGCGGGATTATTTATCACGGTATCAGTTTCCACAAAAACATCAGACCCTACAACATCATCAGCGTCATCGGGCTGTTCCTGCTTTTGCGGTTGGTTTTTCTTCACTCTGCTTATTTGCCGCGTGAGACCGAGAATTTCGTTTTCCTTTTTTCTCGATTTAGCGGTAAATGCCGCCTCGAACTCCGGACTGTCAATGAAATTTAACGGGAAATCCAAAATTCGTCTGGCTCGAAATTGACCAACAATATTATAAATGCTGCTTCGTGTTCTATTATATTTTTTCGCGAGATTCTCAACTGAGTTGCCACGCCTGAATCCGTTATAAACCTCTTTTTTCTCATCCTCGGATAACGGACTGTTACGGTTCGGAAATATTTCTTGTCCCCGATTAGACTCATCAAAAGTTTTCAGGATGTAACGAATGGTTTCGGGACTCCTGCCGGATTTCTTTGCAAGTTTCCTCGCTGCCTGTGTCGGCGTATGTCCTTTAGCGGCAAGCTCTTTCGCTTGTTGAAGCAAGGTATCACGTTCCTGCTCTGATAACTGGCTGAATTTTTCACCTCGGCTGATCCGATTCGGATCATTTTGAACAAATCTATTCACTGTAGAATCAAGAAACCCGACCCGTTTCTTGCCGTCAATAATAAAACGTCTGCTCGCAAGTCCCTGCTTTTTCCACCTGCTGATAGTTTTTTGCGACACGTTAAATCGTTCCGCCAGCTGCTCAATTGTCCACACAGGCTCCGTAACCGACTCAATTGGAATTTCAAACGAATCAGCTAAATCTTCAATAAATCTTAATATGTCGTGTTTCGCGTCGTCAGAATCGAAAAGTCTGTCTTCGTGCAATTCCGGCCTGAAATCAGTTATACGCTCGAAGATGTATTTATAAGAAATCATCTGCAAAGACGGAATATCGTACAACAACTCCTCGGCACGCGCCAATTGCTCCAGCTTTTTATCTCGCGGAACATAACGCACCTGCTGGTCACGCAATTCTTTAAGAAGTGGAATCTTAAATTCTTTTGACATCAGTACAGGGTGTTATTTCTGTTTTCGGATCGCGAAAATATTTTTGTTGGTTACAATATAAATCGTTTTTTCATCAATATTTACAGCACCGTACACTGCGTCACCCATACCAATCGTGTCAGTGAGATCACATTCCTTTGAAATAGTGAAAATCAACACGTCACCGTTTGTATTACCTATGTAAAAACGTCCTCCTGCAGCAATTGGGCTTCCCCAAATAGTGGACATTGAATCATGCGTCCAAAAACATTCTCCGGTTTTGGCGTCAAGGCAATGAACGACACCGGAAAAGTCACCGATTAGCAAAATCCCATCCGAAACAACAACGTTGCCCAATGTGCGGTGAAATTTGTCCTCAAACTCTTTAGACGTGGAGTCACGACCTGCGTACTTCCAATGCACAGCCGAGCCAGGATTCGGCACCACTTTATCACCAGCAGCGGCATCAACGGCTTCAGTGCGACGAACCGGCGCAATATTCCCGGCGGCGTCAAGGACAAGCATTTCACTTAGGTCAATGAAATCTTTATTTTTCGCATCTTTTGAACTATTTGACAAATTCAGTTCTGACAGAATTTTTGTCGGGTCAATGCACCAAAGCAGAGCCGGACCTTCACCCGACTCCGGGTCTTGTCCCGTCGAAATGTAAATGTAACTCCCTTCAATAACAGGAGTTGAGACAATTATATTCCGATCACCGCGTCCGTGTCCTTTCCAAACCGAATCTTTAGGGTTGCAATCAAATTTCCAACTTGGCGTTATTACATAATCCTCGTTATTGTTGTTACGGTTATAATAATTGTCTTTTACGTCAAAAGCGTATAACCAACCGTCACCACCGGGGAAAAGCACCTGTGTGTTTTCCGTCCCTTTTGCATCTTTCCAATTGTACACAGAGGGTGACGCCCACTGTCCGTCAAGGATATTTTTACCTGGTGCTGAACTCGACCAGACAAGTTCGCCGGATGTTTTTTCAAGTGCAATAAAACTCGGCGCATCTGGTGCCACGACTGTTTTGTCGTCAGGACCTACTCCATTGGAAGTATTTGTGAACACAAGGTTTCCAATAACCAGCGGAGAACACGAGGTCATATTATGCGGCTTCACGCCCAATTTTTCGATCATGTTGAAAGACCACAAAACTTTCGGCGGCGTAACAATACTTTCGGTGTCAAGACAGACTACTTCGCAACGGTTGGTCACGAGCCAAAGGCGATTCCCTTCAATTGCCGGGTTCGAACAGATTCCCTGCTCCGGCCAATCAATTGCGGCATCAAGTTTTTCACTCGAATATTGCGCAAGGAATTTTCCGGTCTCCTTTTCAAATACGTACATAACGCCCAAATCAACACTTGCCGGATACTGCGGATCAAGGCCCAGTTTGTTGTTTGTGCAGCAAAACACTTTATCATCAGTAATAATCGGCGTCGAATACGAAATTCCGCCGAGTGGTGCCACCCATTTTATATTTTTGGTTTTTTCGCCGCCGAGCCATTTGCCGGTTCTTCGTTCAAACTGACCTGGATTCCAGCTTTCCGGCAATTCGTCAGAAGAAACGTTATACACAGCGTTTCGTTGTGGAGTCGTCCCCCACTGAACAACTTTTTCGTCTGTGACGCCATTAACCGCAAATGTCAACAAATACAATACTGTTATAAACATGATATTTTTTATTCAAAACGGGGATTATCCGTTGCGATTTGTAAACGAGTTTTACACACAAAGCGTTTTACATGTATGAGAAACAAGGAAAGCACCACTCTAATGCAAATCGGTTTCGATATCACCCTGATTTTACGTCAAAGAGTTCGGCACCAAAAAATTCCCGGAGCTTCACAACGATTGGATGATCACTAAGCTCAGCCATTATTTTGCCTTTTATCCTCGCTTCCTGCATTGCGTTCGGGGCAGACTGAGTTTTGACTACTTCTTCCTCAAAAAGTTCAAAACGCACCTGCACAGGGGAACCGATAATTTTCTGAAGTGACGCCGTTATCGTTCCCTGCTCTTTTTCACAAAATGATTTCGCACTGGAAAACGTTGTCCCTTTGGGCACAGGAAACGCCACAACAAAAACATTCGGTTTCTGAAATTTAACCGTTTTAAAATTTGCGGCACTTGACGACACCATCATTGGCAACGGCTTAGTCGCTTCCTTCCAGATTTCAATTGCTTTTCCAGCATTAATCGTATTCAAGTCTATTTTCGGCATCTCCGGCACCGACTGCGGGACGACATTGCTTTGCGACTCCTGAACAGCATTGGCTTTGTGCGGTTCGGCTGTTTTGGTGTCAGGGTTTTGTGGAGTCACTTGCGTTGTTGACGCCACTTGTGACACCGGTCGACCTTGTACAGGGGTTGACGTTGGCGTCTGCTGCGGTGAAGCGGCAATTGTAGAAACTGGTGCCGATGTAATCGCTGCAACCGGACTCTGGCCCGATTTCAAATGTTCAAGCAGATTCGCAATCAACTGCATCTCGCCGAGATGAGCAAGTTTAACAAGTGCAAGTTCAATCAGAATACGACCTTGCGTACTAAATCTCATCCGATTATGTGCGTGATCCAACACTTGCAGTGACGCCATGACACGTTGAATGCCGAGTTTTTTCGCAATCTCTTTCAATTCGTCAAACCGAGCTGGCGCCGAATACAGAAGCAACTTGGCATTACCGCCGCCGGAAATCATCATCAGGTCACGGAACACACCTTGCATCTGTTCGATTAGAATTCCGTAATCCACCCCTTCATTTGTTGCGGCGTCAATTTCGTCAAAAATCATACTTGTCGCTTGGTTTAAAATGGCGTCAAGCAGGCGGAAAATCCGCATGTCATCTGCTGTACCGAGCATTGCATGCACATCTGCAAGCCGTATATGTTCGGGTGCAAACGAAAGAAGTTGTTCCAGCAGTGACTGGGCGTCACGCATAGAACCGGCAGCGCGTCTGGCCAATGTATCAAACACGCCGTCTTCCGCCGTAACATTTTCAGCCAGCGAGATTTGCGTCAGCTTGTCCGCAATTGCCCCGGTGTCAATACCGGCAAAATCAAACCGTTGACACCGCGAAAGAATCGTAATCGGTATCTTATTTGCTTCGGTTGTGCAAAAGATGAATTTAACGTGTCCCGGCGGTTCCTCAAGCGTTTTAAGAAGCGCGTTGAACGCTTCCCGTGTGAGCATGTGAACTTCGTCAATTATGTATATTTTAAAGTGCGAACGGGAAGGACGAATCGAAGCGTTTTGACGAAGCTGACGAATCTCGTCAATACCACGGTTACTGGCACCGTCAATTTCGAGCACATCAACGTCTTCACCAGTACTTATACTGGTACAAATTTCGCAAACGTTACACGGGGTCGGCGTCGGACCGTGAATGCAGTTGAGCGACTTGGCAAAAATTCGAGCCGTTGAAGTTTTTCCAACACCACGCGCACCAGTAAACAAGTATGCGTGACCGATACGATTGGTCGCAATTGCATTTGACAGGGCTTGTGACACGTGGTGTTGCCCAACAAGCTCGTCAAAACCTTTGGGTCTGTAACGTCTTGCGACAACTGGATATTCGTGTTCCTTGTCTGGTTCGGAAACCTCCGATTCGACTTTTTTCGGCATATATGGGGAGGTGATAGGTGATAGATGATAATAGGAGAATTACCGACATTAAGACTTTCCGCTTGAAAGCTTTGT
>JBOFQC010000593.1:0-11950 GCA_051660725.1 Thermoguttaceae bacterium | reverse complement strand
TTAGCTTTTTCATTGTGTTTTATAAAGTAATAGAAAAAAATACAAGCGATACCAAGGGACGGTATGAAAATTTTCCGTCTTCACCATATTTTACCTAATAAAATAAGATGATTTTCAAAGCCGAATGCGTTTTGCCTCGACGATGAGTCACCGTCCATACCGGCTTGGGAATGTAGATTTCTCTTAGGGACGTTCAACTTCAAAATTGTAAGTGACAGTGCCTTTATCAACCGTACAACTTAAATTTGACGTTGAAGCATTGGTAAACTTTTTGTCAATTACATGCATATACATTGGGCGCGAAGAAACAGTACCGGTACTGCTTACTTCTTCGTAAACACCATCTTCGACTTTTGCTCCGTCAATATAAACAGCGTATGTTCCTTTCGGAATGCCGTTTTTTTCTTTTTCAAAGCCCATTTGATAAAAGCCGTTCTTGTCAATATTTCCCCTGCCAACTTTAGTGTCAGAAACGAAACATACGGTTCCAAAAGTCAACGGTTCGCCATTATCCGAAAAAGTAACTTTGCCAGTCACTTTGGAATTGTTATTACACCCGGTGAAAGCACAAAATGCAATACACATACAAAACAGTATTGAAACTTTTTTATTCATGATAAATTTTTTAAAAGGACCATATTGATATACCGAGCATAAGTATTATTTTGTGTTTTTGCATGTTAGCCGCCGAGCCTTGCTCGGGGCTTCAATCCCGGAGCAGGACTCCAGGGTTAACAGGAATGAAAATTTTTTGCGCAAAAATTAGCTGGTGCTCAGTAGATAAGGTAACTTTATTGCCGTTGAACAGTATACTCTATCACGGCAGGGCGACGCTGACACCATCACGGCAATCACTTAACCTACAGACCACCAATGGAGCGGCTGTTACCGAGATAGAAGAAACGGAACCATCACCTTTTACGAAATTGACAACCGACGTGTGAGAGGAGCCAAAAGCATAATAATTCGGGTTTTTGGAGACGCCGTTGTCCCAAACAATATTTTTAGCATTTGTCAGTGGTCCATCTTCAGTGGTTGCGGGTCTTGCAGCATGTGGTTCACGCCAATTATTTCCTGGAATTAGATTTCCACAGTCCCAACTTACGTCACGTTGGCATTTACCCATATCTTGTGAATTGATGAATTTTTCACCAAACATAAGCTGGTTGCTAGTTCCATCCGACATCCAGGCGAACGTATCTCGTGGTGTCCACGAAGAATAACTGTCGTTATCATGTGCGCCGTTATCACCTCCAGAAACCAACCCGGGTTTATTGGCTAAACGGAAAGGGCCACGTTGATAAACCATTCTGTCTGGATTATACCATTCGCCCCAAAACTCTGCGGTGAAGTCTTTTCTCGAATAGCTGTCTGGATTGCCCGCGTCAGGACCAACGCTCATGACCATTACAATATCACCAGTCGGGCCGGAGGCACCATCATTCGGATCCCAGCCGTAGTTCGCTTCAGAAACCAGCGTTGTTTTTCTTCCTCTTGATGGGCATGCCATGTATTGTAGGCACAGTGACTCCATCTCTTGCGAAGTAGGTTTTGCGTATGTGACACCGCCGGCGGAGTATCCGTTATTCCAACGGTAAGTCCAAAGCTGGTTCCTGAACTTGCCCGAAAACCTTGTTATAAAATCGTACACAGGTTGCTGCTCAATAAATGGAGCGAGCATGTAATGCACAGGAGGGCGACACCAGCCAATTGATGACGGTGGAAGACCATTATGCGCATCATGAAAATTGTGCACTGCAAGGCCGATTTGTTTAAGGTTATTGCTGCATTGCATTCTACGAGCAGCTTCACGAGCCGCTTGCACAGCGGGAAGCAGTAAAGCGATCAGTATTCCGATAATCGCAATAACAACAAGTAATTCTACGAGTGTAAAGCCGAAAGAAATGCTAACTTTACTTTTTCGGCTTGTCTTTGAATGCGTTTTTAAAAGTTCTACATGCATAGTTTTCCCTCCATCATAAAAAGCGTAAAAAAGAAAAAATTACTTATGTTTTCGTTGTTAAGTATTTTTAACAGTATAAGATTTGTCATCTCCAAATCAATGACTATAATAGTAGAAATGTAATATTTATTAAAAAAGCTGTAATTACAATTTGTGAATTAGTAATATTGTTTACAATTGTAAATTGGCGAAGATACATTTAAAAATGCCCAAATAGATATGTTTTTGAGCCGAAAAATTTTGTTAATCGCTTAAAAACGCAGCATATTCATAAAATTCGATTGAATAATGTTAGAAAATACTGCAGAGCTTTCATAAGCCTGCAATAACTACATAATATTACGTAAGCCAAATATGTAAATACAAATTTGTTTTATGTATTGTACGTTAACAATAAATAAGTCTTTGTTTTTACTTTCGAAAAAACAATAGGTGAAGAAATCTAATTTTTTTTACGAGTACCGCATGATTCTCGTATTTTAAGCGTAAAATCCATGCAAGTATTACTTGGCGTAGCTTTACTATCGGCAATTCGTCTTTCCATAGCAGCAACTGCGAAACTGCCAATTGCTCGACAAGGCTGGTTTAGTGTTGTTAACGGAACCGAAAACAATTTCGAATATCTCACATCATCAAGTCCGACAACACGTATGTCCTGCGGAATCCTTATATTACAGTTTAGTAACTTCCACATTAACGTCCCCGCTGTAATATCATTTGCACAAATCACTGCTTCTGGAGAAAAATCCAAGATGTCTTTAATTATTTCGTCATTATTTGGATCACCAAAAATAATTTTACAATCTTTGTGGTTCACACCCCACTCAATTTTTGCAGCGTGTACTCCCATTATTCTTTGCTTAACAGTAATTGCCGAATCTTTTCTCGCTAGATATACAATTTTTTTCACACCGTTACTAAATAACAAAGCCGCTTGTGTATAGCCAGCTCTATGATTGTCAATTCCGACCAAGTCGAAATTACTTTTTTGTGGATAAGCAACGTAATCCCTGTCGAGCATAATAACGGCAATTCCTGTACTACTGAGTACTTCTGCTATTTCTTGATTGACCTCTTTCGATTTTTCTGAATGTTCACTCGGAGCCCAGAATATTCCTGATACACCAGCATCAATGTAGTATTTGCAATGTAAAATCTCTTGCTTATCCAAAGGCTCATTATCTGTAAGTGGAACATCGCTCCATAGCAGATTAAAATTTCTCATGGGAGATAATGTTGCTATTTCACTACAGATAGGGCCAAAAATCTCGGTTTCTCCCAGCCCTGAAATCAACAACCCAATTAGCTTTTTATCTTTTTTTTCACGTTTGACAATGAAAGTACCCGCTCCAATTTTTCGTTCGACAATTCCAGACGTAACCAAATCCTGCATCGCACGTGTTACAGTTGGACGTGACACATTGAACAGACGTGAAAGTTGCGTATCCGTTGGAAGTTTATCTCCCAAGCGTGCGCTGGGCGATTCAATCAGCGAAACGATGTATTTGTGTATTTCTCGGTGTTTAAAAGATAAAGTCATTATTTGCCGTAGCACGGTGTAGTAACGGAAATAAACCGACCAAACTTGAACATGGGTTGCCGAATTGGCGTCGAATAAATTACCTCGACCATTCTCAAAGCAATTATACCGAATTAATTTACATGCCGCAACATGGCGAAATTTTCGGAATCAAAATGAGTACGTTAAAAATTGAGTACATTAAAATAAGATTCCAATAAGCTGATATTCACAAGAACAGTGTGCGGCAAATACTTTACTTCTGCATACTGTTTATATATACGTCAGTGAATACGTGGTGTATTGATTAACACATTAAAGATGAATTAGAACTGGATTTGCCACTTTCCACCCTTTTTTTCTATTCTTTTCCCAGGATAAGTGCCGATGATGATTAGGATTTTACCGGTTTGCGCTAATATAACAAAGGTGCAATTGTTCCTGATTTAGTAGGTAATCATAAATAAACGCAAGTTTCCGCATATTTTTACTCTCGGGGTTTTTCATGGTGGATAATATTAAATTGGTACGTCATACAGTGCCTAAAAAATTCCGGGAGAATTCGCGTTTTGCTCATCCAGTAGGGCAAATTCTGCTTTGGTACGTAGTTTTGTCATGT
Source organism: Thermoguttaceae bacterium (assembly GCA_051660725.1). Classification (GTDB taxonomy): domain Bacteria; phylum Planctomycetota; class Planctomycetia; order Pirellulales; family Thermoguttaceae; genus JAVBSX01. Next base: position 7,849 of record JBOFQC010000593.1, on the reverse strand, counting down.
TTTATTGGCGTGGATAATCTGTTTGCCCAAATAAAATACAACGGAAACTTGCCGCAAAATACGCAGAATAGACCGATTCAGACGCAGTTTCCTCCTGTTCAGCAAAGTTACAGACAGGTTCCGAATCAAAATACTGCCCCAAATATTGCCAGGACCAATCAGTCTGCTCAAACTAGGGAGTTTACGCAAAATTACAACCCGAATTATAATTCTCAAGGTCAAATAATTGCTCAGCCAAGTCCGGCTGTCAGAAATCAGGTTGTAAGAACTCAAACAGTACAAATTCCAACGGCCCAAAAACCAATGGGGCAGGGCCAAATGCTTCAGAACCCAGCTGGTCAAAACCAAATGGTTCAGAGCCAAGCTGGTCAACCGCGCCAAATGCCTGTTCACGAACAACAACAACGTAGACTGTTGGAAGCTTCGGTTAGTCCTGCCGCAAGACAGGAAGCGATAAAAAATATTCCGTGGAACAGTGTTTCACCGCAAGTGAAGGCAATAATTCAGTCTGTTCTTTCAGAGCAAACGCTTTATCGTCGCTTGCCGCAGCAGAGAATTTACTGCGATCCGGTGGTATACAATTATTTTATCACGCATCCTGACGTTGCCGTGGCAATTTGGGAAAAACTCGGTATTACCCAAATTTCGTTAAAAGAACAAGGGCAACAAGGCCGTTACGTCTTGCGCGAAAATGTCGGCTCTGCTGGAAATGTGGAGGTGTTATATCGAAATCAAAACACCTGCATAATTTACTCGAAAGGGAGCTATAAAGGACAATTCATACCGAACACGGTTGAAGGCGAAACAATACTGATTCTCAAAAGCAGTTTCGAGAAAGATGAAAACGGCGAACCAATTGTGGTTGCACAACTTGACTCTTTTGTAAAGTTAAATAATTTTGGCGTCGACCTTTTTGCCAAGCTGTTTGCGCCGATGCTTGGAAAAGTTGCGGATAATAATTTCGAGCAGACAATGGCTTTTATTGAAAATATGTCAGAGTCCGCTCAGGCAAACCCGGAGCTTGTTAAACGAATGGCTCTGAAACTGGAAACCATACGGAAAGAAGTACGCGATGATTTGATTAAAGTCGCTTACCAAACTGCTCAAAATTCAATTGACCGTGCCGAAAATCTCACTGGCAACTCAAGTGATAGCAAGTATTTCCGTGAACTGGCAAAAGCTCAACAAAATTTATCCAAGGAACAAATAGAAGAATTTGAGCGAGATAGAGCGGCATTTATTGAAAATAACAAGACGTTTGCACACAACAATACGGCTTTTGACGCTTCAGGCACTAACAACGCGAGAACACGCAAAGCTCCTGAACCGGATACGATTTTCGGAACGTCTCCTTCAGGAAGACAAAACGTAATTACAACCGAAAACGAACCGCAAACTATTCTATACAATGAACCGGGGCTTTCTGACTTGCCGGCTTTAGCGCCACTCGACTCAGTTTCAGAAGGCGAGTACACAATTGCAGGCGAAGCGAGAACAGCCAATGTAAAAAATTCACCGGGAAATTACGAACACCGTTCGCTCAAAGTCGTGTCGCCTAAGAATTCGGCATCTCAACGTGGCACCATTTTACGTAAAGATGAATCCAGAAACAGCGAATTAAGCAATGATGTTAGTAATTCAATAATTGATGTCAACTTGAATTCTGATGCCAATACTGATACGGGTTCGTCGGAACAGGAACCTAGTGAATTGCCGCCTCTTGATTTGTCAATGTTCGAATCAGATTTACCTGCTGCGAGCAAAGCTGGAAAAAGTAAAACAGAACGAAGCACGAATAAAACAGATGCGAGCAAGTCGTCCACAAGTCGTGTAAACGAACAAGGTTATCCTTCTCCTGTAAACAATGACAAATCGAATTATTCAGCCAAGCAGTTTTCTAAACTTGAGAATTCAGTTGATTCACTTCCGTTACTGGAAACGAATTTTCAACCTGTTGATTCCGACCGATCAGCAGCTACTTCTTCGGAAGATAAAAATTCGACGATTGTAAGCATGATTGCTGGAAATAAAGAGCAAATAAAAGAAAGCAAAGCTCCAGTAGTCATTGAAGAACAATTGGTTACGTTACAAACAGCGGAACCTGTGTCACCGACAACGACTCAAGCAAAAGTGCAGAAATTACCCCGGACCCAAAACACAGCCGTGTTCAAAACTCCTGAACTGAAATAGGTGTCAGAATTAAAACGACATTGTCAACCTGATTGCGAGTGAATCGCTCGGTTTTATCGTTTCCTGCGTTTTCTTGTCGAACTGGATTTCACGGCCAAAAACATAAGCGATATCAGTCGTGAACTTGCAAAAATTTGTTCGTGAGTATTCCCATCCGGTTTTGACAAGGTATTCTCGCGACATTGCATAATCGCTTTGTTCATTTACACTTGTGATAGACCAGGAACCGCCGCTGAATCCGCCGCCGATAAAAACCCAATTCTGTTCTTTAGCCGAACAGTACGCATTCAATCGGCGGGCAATCTTAACTTGCGGTGCGGTCAAATCAAATCGCCAGTCATCATTCGGTGTGTATATGACGCCACCCATTGGCAACACCGGAATGTCGCTTCTGTCCAGATAAATGACACCAAAGGTAACGTTCCATTTTACGTTGGGCGTCCAGATTGCCGCAATCATTGCGGGACAGACAATGCAACGGTAATTTGATTTTCCGTCTCCTGAATAACTCGGCATTGCGTTTAACATGAGTTTCCAGCGTTCGTTGACGATTCCGATTAATCCCGTTGTTATGCCACCAGAGTAAAGAGAATCAGGCAAATAACCCGCGCCTTTGTAATTTAGATTTGTGTACTTAAAATTTGGTGTCACACTTAAAAGCGTCATTTTTGGGCGGTATCTAAAATTTGGAAGTGAAACAGGGAACATGCTTGTCAAGCTGATGTTTGCTTCCATTACTTCTAAGCCGTTATCGTTCAGACTCGGTGACCAAGCAGTTCCGAACGAAACACTTTGAATAATACCTTTAGTTTGTTGGGCAAATATTCCCTGTGTTCCAACAGTGTGTCCTTTTTTCAAGTGTTGCGGTAAACTGACATTTCTATTTGTGTACGGTCTATTCGTGTATGCGGGGACGATAACAGGGCTACCCATTTGCGTCTGAGGTGTCACCATTTGTGGATTTACTGCGTATCCAGTATGTACAGGCTGTTCGTTATAATCATTGTATTCATTATAACTATTGTATCCGTTATATCCATTGTATTCGTTGTAACTGTTATTTTCATTATATCTGTTATAACTGTTGTTATACATTTCTGGATGAGTAATGGTACCAGTATCTTCGTGGGCGTATTGGTTTATATATACTGGAGCCGCTGTATACCCATTATTACCATTGTTTTGCACCGTTTGACCTTGCCACGATTGCGCAGATACCTTTCCGGCAAACAAAAAGACAATGCACCATGCAACTATAACATATGTAATTATTAATTGAAATTTTTGAATCATTTACCCAAGTTTCGTTGGTCGGGAAAGGTAACTTTATTGTCGTCGATCAGAATATTTCAGTGTGCAACGCTGAAAAACAATCCCAAAAATAATCTCGATAATAGCCAATATCTCAAAAAAAGAAAAGAGCAAAATATATGAGGCTTTTTTCAGGACGGGGTACAGTAAAAGCAATTACACGTTTGGGCAAGTCAGGAAATCTAGGGACACTGCATTCGCAAAAAATATTTTACTAACCGTTTGAAGGCCGCATAGTGCGGATACTTTTATAACACTTAACTTTTTGCTACAATCATTATAATTGTTAATTTTTCAAGTATCACCTTATTAAGTATCACCCAATTTTTTGTGTCAATGTCCCATTCATTTACAAGTACCGCATCGGCAGGTACCGCACGCAAAGTTTCAAGCGAGGTTGTGACCAAAACCGCTGGAAACTCAGTCAAAAAAACTCCGTCAAAACCAGCAACCAAACGCACAGAGCTGCTTACGCTGTATGATCGGCTTTCGCATTTGAGCTACAAACAAGCCTGTGATATTCTCGGCCCAGAAGGAGCGGTACTGCTTAGGCGAGCTTTTCAACTTGATTCTCTCGATATTCAAAACGATATTTTTCTCGACCAAAATTTGTTTCGGCTCTCTATTCACGAGCCTTGGATAGAATCGGCAACGGTTTCCGTTATTCTTGCTCCCGGCACCAAACATAAACTTGCGGCTTATTGTTCACGTTGTAATCCTGACCGACTTTCAAATAGATTCTGCGCACACACTGCCGCAACGTTACAACTTCTGCTCGAAGAAAAAGCTCTCATCGGGCTTGCGGCTGTTCCTGACCTCGAAACGCCTCCGGAACTTTTGTCTGCAAAAAAACTTCATCAACGTGCTTTACATGAGCGAGCTGAAAGAGCACGTGTCGAAAAATACAGGATAAAAGTTGAAAACAAAACGACACCCTGGACAGATTATTTTGTCACAAGTGAAGGCTCTGGAAAGACATACCGTGTTGCACTCCGAGGTGCCGAACATGGCGACTCGTACTGTTCATGTCCCGATTTTCGTACAAACCGTCTCGGAACATGCAAACATATTATGTACCTGCTAAGACGGATTGAAAAACAGTTTGATAAACACGACATCAATAAGCCGTACATAAACCGGGAAGCAATTGTTTATCTCAGGTACGGTGAGGAACGGACATTACACCTTGCACTTCCTGACAAAACCGACGAATGTGATTGCGAAGACTGTAAAAACGTGATTAATATTGCGAAAAAATTCATCGGAGGGCCAATTGACGAATTGTCAGGACTACTCAAAGCCGTCGCAAAATTGGAGGCTGCGGGTCAGTCAGTGACAATTTACCCGGATGCCGAACAGTGGATTCAGGACAGGATGCACAAAGCCAGAATCACGTCAATTGTAAATGAAATTCGAGCGAATCCGAAAACGCATCCGATGCGGAAATCGCTTCTTGGGGTTGAGCTTTTACCGTACCAACTTGACGGAATCGCTTTTGCCGTTGGCGCAGGTAGGGCAATTTTGGCCGATGACATGGGACTGGGTAAAACCATTCAGGGAATTGGGACAGCGGAAATGCTTGCCAGATATATGGATATAAAGAAGGTGCTAGTCGTCTGTCCAGCTTCAGTTAAATCTCAGTGGAAAGCGGAAATCGCAAAATTTGCACCGCACCGGGAAGCTCAACTCGTTCTCGGCGGAGCAAAAGAACGCTTTGAAAAGTACGACAATGACACCTTTTTCACAATTTGCAATTACGAACAAGTGCTTCGTGATATGATGCCAATTGAACGTACGAAATGGGACCTGATTATTCTTGATGAAGGGCAGCGAATCAAAAATTGGGAAGCGAAAACCAGCAGAGCGATTAAAGCTCTGAAATCGCAGTTTGCACTTGTGCTTAGCGGAACCCCAATGGAAAATCGAATTGACGAACTGTACTCCGTTGTACAGTTCGTCGATGACCGGCATTTGTTGCCTGCTTACCGATTTTTTCACAGACATCGAATCGTTGAGGATTCGGGACGTATTGCTGGGTACAAAAATCTTGACGAGCTGCGAGAACAGCTTAAACCGATTTTACTGCGACGCACGAAAGAGTCGGTGTCACTGCAATTACCCGAAAGGTCAACGGAGATTGTACGCATTGCTCCTACAAGTGAACAGCTCGAGATACATGATGGGCAAATGATGACAGTTGCGAGTATTGTCGGAAAATCGTACATTTCAGAAGTCGATCTTTTGCGGCTTCAAAAAGCACTTTTAACCGCGAGAATGTCCGCTGATTCGACTTTTCTCGTCAACAAGACTGTACCTGCGTATTCCAGCAAACTGGAACGGCTCGGCGAACTTCTTGGAGAACTTTTAAATGAGCCGGACAGAAAAATCGTTCTCTTTTCGGAGTGGACGACAATGTTGGATCTGATTGAACCGATTTTACATAAAAACAAGGCCGGTTTCGTCAGGCTTGATGGAAAAGTACCGCAAAAGAAACGACAAATGCTTGTGCGGCAATTCATGGATGACGCAGAGTGTCGGGTGTTTCTGACAACAAACGCAGGTTCCGTTGGCCTGAATTTGCAGGCGGCAAACACGGTTGTGAATGTCGATTTACCTTGGAATCCGGCAATTTTGGAACAGCGGATTGGTCGGGCGCACCGTATGGGACAAAAGCGGCAAGTCCAAATATTTCTGCGAGTGACGGAGCAAACAATTGAGGAACAAATGCTTGCAACGCTTTCGGCAAAGCATGACTTGGCGTTGGCTGCACTTGACATTGGAAGTGACGTAAACGAAGTGGTCATGAAAACGGGTGTCGAGGAACTTAAGCGGCGGCTTGAAATACTACTCGGTTCAAAACCAGCGGCTCCAAACGATGAGTCGGAAAAAGCAACGGTGACGCAAATTGGTGAAAATCCGCAAATCCGAACTGAACAACAAGAGCGGATAGGAAATGCCGGAAGCGAAATTATCGAATCGGTGATCAAATTTATCGGAACTCTCGTGGAGCAAACAGGATCACAGGGCAGTGCGGCTATTCCACAAGTAGTGTCAGCAGCTGCACGTGAAGTTATGCCACTTGTTCAAAAAACGGTTTCTGAGGCCATTTGTATTGAAACTGACAACAGTGGAAAAGCGAAGTTATCGTTGACGCTCCCTGAAAAACCGGTAATTGATGCCCTCATCAACGCCGCATCTCAGTGGCTGAACTCGCTTACAGGACGCTAAAAAACACAATTTAACGGTATATCAGGTGATAGGTGAACAGGTGAACAGGTGAGCAGGTGAGCAGGTGAGCAGGTGATTCGAAATTTCTTCCTCTTATCTCCTAACTCCTAACTCCTCCAACACCCTTGAACTGTATAAATAACTTGGGCAGGTAACAATACGGCCCAAGACCGTCATTACGCTGCGCTCTATTCCGTCTTTTATTCTTCTTGGCTCCGAATTGTCTTCCAACTCTTTATTCGGCCACAAAACCCGCATAATCGGCACAATCGAAAGACTGTATCAAATAAATACAAAACTATCTGAGCAAAAAATATTTTTTTTCTTGTTTTTTCGCATGACATAACCTAAATTCTTCACATAGTAATTACCTAAATTGCATAAATTACGCAAATTGACAAAGTGAAAGTGGTTTGTGTCTCGTGATATTGGCCGATTTTTTCTGTAATATCACTTATTACTTATCACCTATCACTTATAACTATTTCCCCCTCAATTAGCAAAGGAACGTAAAAATGACAGGTCTTTATGTTGCATCTAACGTAAAAGCTCTCGGTTCGCAGATCAACCTTCAGCGGAACGTCAACAACCTCGGCGATGTTTTGACACGGCTCAGCACCGGTTTGAAAATCAATTCCGCCAAAGACGATCCGGCAGGTCTCATTGCGAGTGAACTTTTGAAGAGTGACATTACAGCGACTAAGACAGCTATCCAAAACACACAGAGAGCGAACAGCGTTATCGCGGTTGCAGACAGTGCTCTTGGACAGGTTTCGACGCTGCTCAACGACATTCGTTCGTTGGTCAACCAGTCGGCAAACGACGGTGCGATGACATCAGACATGATTGCCGCTAACCAGCTGCAAATCGATGCCTCGATTGACTCGATTGACCGAATCAGCAAAACGACAAACTTTCAAGGCAAGTTGCTTCTTGATGGTTCTATGTCGTTCTCGACGGAAGGCGTCAATGCGAACGGTGTAAAAACTCTTGACAACTTACAAATCAACGCTGCGAACTTCGGCGATCAAAAAGAAGTAAACGTAAAGATCGACGTGCAGCAAATGGGACAAAAAGCGGCCCAGTATTACGACAAATCGGGCGTCAGCGAAGAAACGGT
>JBOFQC010000592.1:0-4990 GCA_051660725.1 Thermoguttaceae bacterium | reverse complement strand
GCCGTTTTCGTCTGTTTTGCAGTTTCCTTCGTAATGCACGAAAATCGTGTTTGTTCCGTTCGGGTGAAAAAAGCCGTACCGCACATCCCGATCCACAAGCGGTTTGTCACTCGCGGCTTCCACGAGCCGACCAGATATTGTTGCGGTTGGATGTAGTTCCAGATTCGCTTCCTGCTCCGAATCGCAAATTTCGACAATACCGGCAAGGTTGCTCCCCGGTTTTCTCGCGATTAGAAACAAAGGTTCAGCACTGCGGTTGCCGGAAAAATTTCCGTTTGAGTCGGTCACACCGATTTTATTCCGCTCGAAACCGAATTTGCATACTGCGACAATTTCGTACCCTTCTGCCGGTTCTCTTGTTTCGGCACACAAAACATGCCCTTTAATCGGCACTTGTACAAACACCGGGCGACGCGGTTGCGCTCCGGTAACCGGAATGTCAATTTCCGGTAGTCCTTTTTCGCCAATAAACAAATTCTGCGGTGCACTTTGGTACGGGTTTGCCGCAACTACATAACACGTTAATAAATTAAACGCAATCAAGTAAACGATGTTTTTCATGTTTTTTAATGAAGTTTATTGGTCGTCAGAAAAAAATACGTGAGCAGGTGAGCAGGTGAGCAGGTGAACCGACTTTTACTTCACGCGAAGCGGTATGCCTGGACGGCAGGTCCCCTGTTCACCTTTATTGCTTAAATAAACCATATTTTGGGAAGAAAATGAATACCCCGGAAATTATTATTTGATAATTTTTAACGTTTATAGCGGTTGTGCGACGATAATGTGAAAGGCAAAACTGCGCAAAATTTCCATACCGTAGCACGGCATGGCGGTGCGCTTCGCGTGAAGTAAAACGCCTTCCGTTGGTCGGCTTCGTTTACCGAAGTTTCGTTGGTTGGGAAAGATAATCTTCCTTTTTTCCCAACCTTAGAAAGGTAACTTTATTGCCGTTGAACAGTATGTTTACTGTGCAACAGTTAGACAAAAACGAAAAAAATGAGTCAAAAAGTACAACTTAATAGCGAAAATAAATCTGATCAACAGAAAGCACGTGAAAGCTCGGAGCTGATATTTAACGTGAAATCTCCTTATGACGTAATGCGTAGCTTTCATCCGCAGCATTTACCGCCGCTTCCGCCGCCGCACTTGTTCGGACAGAGCGAAATTTTCAAAGACACTCCGTCAGAAGATGCGGTTACCGCTCTGGTTGGAGTCGAAAGTTTTTTCTCAGCCGAAACTGCTGAAATTGCGCAAGGAGCAGAAAACCTTCCATTTCCGAATGCGTCCGACAACGGCTTATACGAATCCGAAGAAATTCATCTCGGCGTAACCGATTCGTTTTCGGCTCAGAATATTCCCGTCACGGGTCTCGAAAGTGTCGGACTGAATTTCACTCCGCCGAACCTTTCTGCAATTGGTCTGCCACCACTCGGCGTTGACGGTGCGGTTTCCTCTCACACCAGACGGGTTGGCGGCGAATTCGATCCGTTTGCAATACCTGGAATTGCGCTGCCCGATTCGCTCGGCAAAGAAATAAAGTCGTATTCGTCTGAGGCTGTTCCAACCGCAGATTCGGAAAAGCCTGAAAAAGCCGCTGAACTACAAGCCGAGCAAGACGAAACATGCGAAAACATCCAAAAAAGCGAAGAAAGCGAAAAAAGTGGGCAAGCAATCACTTCTCAAGCCGACTCCGTTGCAACTGATGCCGTTTCGAAATCCGTTCGGATGCAATATGAAAAATTACCGTATCCGTTTCGAAACCCAAATGACGACAAGTCGTTCCTGCTCATGCCGATGATAGACAACCTGATGATTTTGAATCAGCGTTGTTATAACGGCAAAAAAGATTTTCATTCGGAGTTTAACGTACTCGTGGCAGGCGGCGGAACCGGTGACGCCTCGACTTTTCTAGCCGTTCAAACTGCATGGCTGCCTAATGCGAAAGTCGTGTATATTGATTTGAGCACCGAGTCGATGAAAATTGCCAAAGAACGGCTGCATAACCAATCGGTAAGACTTGGACAGCCGAACATTGAAAAAATGGTTGAATTTCATCACGGTTCATTACTTGATGTCGGTAAAATGGACCTCGGTAAATTCGATTACATCAACTGCTCCGGCGTTTTGCACCACTTGAAAGACCCGAGTGAAGGACTTGCCGCCCTGAAAAGCGTACTCAAGCCTGACGGAGCAATGGGAATCATGGTTTATGGAAAAATCGGCCGAACCACGATTTACCAGATTCAGGAACTAATGCGGATAATCAACAAAAATGAAGATGACACCGACAAGAAAATAAGCAACACGAATATGCTGCTTAAACATCTTCCATTTAGTAACTTGCACCGAAAAAGCGGACGTTGGTTGGCCAATGAAGGAAACCCAATTGAAATATACGACCTTTTCCTTCACAGTCAGGACCGTGCCTACACAATTGACCAGCTGTATGATTGGATTGAAGGCATCGGCTTGAACCTGCAAGCGTTTTTCTCCGGACTCGCGGCGTATCTCACACCGGATATTTATCCAAAGGTGTTACCGCAGAAAATACGTTCACGACTTAAAGAAATGACACCACGTGAACAGCAGGCGTTTTCCGAAATGCTGTTCGGTCATTTGAACAAGTTCGAATTTTACGTGACGCCACAACAAAACGGCGGGATTGATCTCGACGACCCGAACTTGATTCCGAGCTTTTCGATAATCGCCAAGAACCAGAATTTGCCGAACCGACTTAAAACAAGCACTGACGCAATGGTGAATTTTCAAGCGGCAACGCATCTGGAAAAAATGGAAATCGCGGTCCATGTAACCATTTTGTCACAGCAGGTTTACAACTTAATTGACGAGTCGAGAACTCTTGGCGAAATCCAAGACCAGTTGGCGGCAAGGTATCCGAACATACCACGTGACACATTGAACGCCGATGTCATCAGATGTCTAAAAAAACTCATGGTTTTCGACATGCTGCACTTCCGGCACAAAGATTGCGTCTGTGACCTGCTTAACCGAGGACATTTTTAGGGTAGACGTCAGATATTAGACTTCAGACGTTAGATTTCAATGTCTGACTCGCATAAAGCTTCTGACGTCTAACGTCTAATATCTAACGTCTAAATATTACATCGCTTCGTCCGTTGTGTTTCTTGCGATTCGAAAACCAATAATACTCGAAGAAGTGTCGGGATTACAACTGTTACGGTACGCACTCCTTGTGGCTTCCGCACCGAACTGCCAGGCACCACCACGCAACACCCTTGCGGTGCCGTTGTCCGGACCAGTCGGATTGTCTATTTCCCCACACTGTTGATAATAGAATTCGCAGTACCAATCGTAACACCACTCCATGATGTTACCGTGCATGTCGTAAAGGCCCCATGCGTTTGGTTTCTTTTCGCCAACTGGTTGCGTTTCCATTTGGGAATTGTCGTAATACCATGCGTATTGACCAACTTCGACGACGAGATCGCCAAAACACCACGGCGTAATACTTCCGGCTCGACATGCGTATTCCCATTCGGCTTCCGTTGGTAAACGGTACCCGTCACCGCCGAGTAGTTCAACGTCGGCGTACTCAATCATACCAGTAGAACGTCGTTTTACGTTTTTCAGTTCGTAGTAGTGTGAAAAACCTTCTTCGTCGCTTAACTTGTTGCAAAATTCCAAGACAGTAAACCAAGTGACATTATCGACTGGACACTGCGGATTATCAGTCGAAATACTCGGGTTAAACTCCATGATTTTCGTAAAATCTTCCTGCGTAATCTGGTACACTCCCATAAACATGGAGTGGGTGAGCGTAACCTTGTGTTGCGGACGTTCATTGTTCCGTATGAATTCGTCTGAATCGTGCGAACCCATATAAAAACGACCCGCCGGAATACGTCGCAATTTGATACCGGATGGTGTTACAACCGTTGTCAATTTTTCAATTTTTTCCTGCAAACTTCGTGCTTCCGGGTCGTTGGCCTTTAGTTCCAAGTAACGCTGAACACATGAAAGCAAAGTGTTGTACTGCTTGGATGAAATCGAGTTGCGAATCTCCCTGATAAGCGAGTCGACTTCCGTTAAACATTCACCGGCTTCGCTGTACATTTTCCGCATATCATCGTCGACAAGCGGCGCGGGCACTTTCGTAAGTATCTCTTGAACTTTTTCGTACTTTTGTTCGTCGAAAGCGTTTTTGGCTTGTGCGCGGATCGCTTCAACGCCCATTTTTATGTCACGCCGTTCTTTCTGAACGATTGGAAACATGTTTTTTGCCCAATCACGAACCGCCAGGAAATCGGGATGAACAATCAACGACATCTGCTGAAGCATCGGCAACGCCTTGTTGTGACCGTAATTCTCCCGCAACTTTTGAATCTGCTGTTGCTGGGCATAAAGCCGTTCGGTCATCATCTTTTTGGTCGCAAGCAAATCGACACCACAAGATCGGCAATTACGAACCCAGAATGCGTTTGGAGAACTGCATGCTAAGCAGGGTTCTTCGTAGGGTCGATTACAGCTGCTACAAACTTTGCTGTTTACGACAACGGGCTTTCCGCACTGCGGACAAACCAACTGGATTCCGACTTGTTGGGCTTCATTTTCTGCGGTTGGCGACTTTTCATTTTGTGTAGTCGCGTCACCGGCAGTTGAAGACGGCGTAACCTGATCCTTATTCGGAATAACAACCGGCACGACGTCTGACGGATTGGTTAAAAGAGTCGGGTTCGGTATCGAAATACTTGGAGAACCGCCGGTTTTTGCTGTATTTGGTCCGTTTGCCGTATCGTCCTGTAATTTTTTGAGTTCTGCATCAATGGAAGACGCGGCATCTTCTTCAACGTTTGAGCCCGGCTCTGAAAATAACGACTGGCGGAGCGATTTCGAAACGGCAGACAAAGCGGTTCGGAACTCGTCAATTGATTGAAAACGGTTATCCGGTTTTTCAGCCATTGCTTTTTCAAGAATTTCACGCAGCTCTTTGTGAACACGGCGAAAATCA
>JBOFQC010000591.1:0-17779 GCA_051660725.1 Thermoguttaceae bacterium | reverse complement strand
TGACGGTATCAAACACCCGCCGGAAGGACCGCCTATCTGGACCGCTTTGAAATCGTCGCCGGTAACTTTACCGGAGTTGTCGGTGACGCCGCCGCCAATTTCGTACACGATTTCACGGAGCGTTGCACCAAATGGCACTTCAATAAGTCCGGTGTTCAAAACGTGGCCGGTAAGGGCAAACGTTTTCGTTCCTGGCGACTTTTCGGTTCCAATTGCTTTGTATTTTTCCGGACCTTCATGCAAAATGTACGGAACTGACGCCAACGTTTCGACGTTGTTGATAACGGTCGGCTTGCCGTACAAACCTGATTGAGCTGGAAACGGCGGCTTCGGCATCGGCATACCACGTTTACCTTCCACCGAAGCGATAAGAGCGGTTTCTTCACCGCAAACAAAAGCACCGGCACCTTCCATGATCCGAATTCTAAAACTGAAATCGGTTCCGAAAAGGTTGTCGCCGAGAATTCCGTATTTTTCAGCTTCTTTAACGGCTGATCTCATTCTTTCAACGGCAAGCGGATACTCGGCACGAACGTATACGACACCTTCATCGGCACCAATTGCTTTACCGGCAATCATCATGCCTTCAAAAACAGCGTGCGGATTTCCTTCCATAACGGAACGGTCCATGAACGCACCCGGGTCACCTTCGTCACCGTTGCAAATGACGTATTTTTTGTCGCTTTTGGAAGCAAGCGTGAATTTCCACTTCAGACCGGTTGGGAACCCGCCGCCACCGCGACCACGTAAACCGGAGTCAATTAATGTCTGGCAAACCTGTTCCGGTGTCATTGACGTGACGGCTTTTCTTGCTCCGAAATACCCGTCTTTGGCAATGTATTCCAAAATGTCTTCCGGCTCAATTGTCGAATTCTTCAGCACAATACGTGTCTGGCGGGAATAGAAATCGATTTCGTCTTCGTATTTACATGTTTTGCCGGTTCCGGGATCAACGTAAACGAGCCGTTGCACAACATCGCCACCTTTAATGGTGACATTTACAATTTCGGCGGCGTCTTCCGGCTTGACGTGGGCGTAGAAAAATCCTTCCGGTTCAATTCTAAGTAACGGACCTTTTTGGCAGAAGCCCTGGCAACCGCTCTTTGAGAAGTACGTTCCTTCAAAAGGTTTTTTAGCAGCTTCTTCTTCGTTTTGAAGCATGACTTCAACTTTTTCACCGACTTTTTCCAATTCGGCAATTAGTGCGTCGCGAACCTTCATTGCACCGTTTGCGATACAACCGGTTCCACCGCAGATGATAATCCGCCGCGCTAATTTTGACGTTTTCTGCTTATACTGTTCGACAAGTTGTTCAAGAGTGAATTTCACGTTTGAATTTTATGGTTAGAGGTTTGATGTAATATTTTGATTTGTTCGTAACACGTGATGGCATCGCCTTCGTGTGAATTGTCGCCTACCTTACCCGCCAACTGACGTTTGCGACTCGCTCCCGGAGCAGGCTCAGGGGCTAACAAATAACTTGCGTCACTATGCCGCTTCGGCTTCGGCAGCTTCTTTTTCTTGTGCCAGAATGCCGTCAACAATATCGCCGGCCTGTTCCGGAGTAACTTGTCCGAAAACGGCTTCGTCAACAATCATAACCGGGGCGAGACCGCAAGCACCGAGACAGCTTACCAATTCAACGGTAAACATCATGTCGTCAGTCGTCCGTTTTTCGTCGCTTAGGCTAAGCTTTTCGTACAGTTTGTGCAGGATTCCGTGCGATTTTTTCACGTGGCAAGCGGTACCGTCACAAAGACGAATAATGTGTTTCCCCTTCGGCGTAAGCGAAAAGTGAGCGTAAAAAGTCGCTACTCCGTACACATGTGCAACCGGCACATCCAAAGAAGTTGCGACATAACTTATCACGTCTTTCGAGAGATACTTGTATACTTCCTGCACTTCCTGCAGTATCGGAATCAGCCGACCGGGATCATGATTGTTCCGTTCGAGAATCTCATTTACCGCAGCTAAGTGCTGAACCATTGCTCGTGTTTTTTCTATTGTTTCCTGCATTGAAAATCGAGGATAAGGGTTAATATTAGACGTTAGACGTTGGACGCTAGACGTTAGACATATTTTACGTTAACTTTCTTTAAAAAGTTTTTCTCCAATACTTTGGATAATCTTCTGATTATATTTCGTCGTAATTCCAAATCGAGTGGTAAATTCGGGTCCTGATGCGCTTCGTTAATTCGTGTGCCGACCAGAATTTCAATAATGTCGTTTCGCAACATCATTTCAGACAATTGGCCGGCAGCGTTGTTGTGCCGAACTCCGTCGTGATTTTCGAGGTACTGGGCGGTTTTCGTAAGTGTGAAAATCCCCTCGGTGACGAGATCAATTCCGTCCATGTACGCAACCGGCGGCATGTCGGGATTCACGTTTTTCAAGTCAACTCGTAAATCTTTGTTCAATTCGCGGGAAATAATCTCCGCAGACGTACCACCACTGACGACTTTTTCGCCTTGGAATTTATCGACTATTTCGGCACACTCGGCGTCCCGTTTCGGATCGTACGGCGGACCTGTGTAAAGCAGCATCTGCCTCGGCTGTCTGAAGTAAAGCGAAACGCAAGTCATGTCGTCTTTGACAATATGTTGCGGCTCTTTTCTCTTTGCTTCGCCGAGAATTCGTTCACAAAGTTGGTGCGACGAAATCGCCGGAGCGTCGGCAAGCAATTGGCCGACATATTGGGCACAACCACGATTTCGCCAGCCGAGCGGCCAATTTGGTGTTCCCATACCAGCTTGGCTTATTCCGTCAGAGAAAAAGACCAACCGATCAGTCGGCAACACTTGGAAATTGTACACTTTCATTGTACGGTCATGCCACATCGGTGATTCCATACACTCGAAAGGAACATTCAGCAAAACCCCATCACGAAACAGTAAAAAACGTGGATTTCCCATTTCGATCACACGTGTATATCCGTTCAATCCGGCGTTTACAATTGTGAAAGTGGCGTAGCTGATTTTTCTAACCTGACAAATCGGCAGTGCGCTCATCATGATCTCGGCAGCTCGCAGCACCTCAGAATTTTCAAGTGCGAAACGGAGCGCCATTGTGGCGGTCATGGAGGCCAGAATATTCGCCTTAACTCCGCTTCCAAGTCCGTCAGAAAGCACGGCAATGAATCGTCCGTCCTCTGTCTTCTGGAACTTGAATGCGTCGCCGCAAATGTCCTGCCGGTGCTTGTAGCACTGCGTGAACCCCAAGTCTATAAACAAGGGTTTGTCGTCTGTGTTATCGAGCATTGTCGAAAAAGTGCCCGGCGAGGTTTTGCCGGATTTGTTCGTGTTATTGCAGTGCCATGCAGTTTTCACTGAATGGTTCGCGTAATTCAACGCAAACAATCATACCTAGAATAATATGTTTTTCAATGCCCCCAATCGTGCCTGTTCACGGCAGAATTTAGGAGTTAGGAGTTAGGAGTTAGAATATATCATAAAAAAGTCCTAAAAATACGGGAATTTTCCTCCTAACTCCTGTCTTCTAACTTCTAACTTCATTACCGTAATCTTTTCGGCGGCAAGAAACTCCAGCGTAAAAAAAGCCGTAATTTCTCCACGAAAGAAAGCCGAACTCTGCGTTTAAGCACCACTCTGGGGTTTTTGCGTATTTTTTTGAAAATGCGGAAATACGAGTCCCAGATCATTCCGAAAGCCCGTCTCGAATCTTTGTGGATTTTTCCGTACAGTTCCGCAGCGACAAAATAGTACGTTTCAACGCGTCCAAGTTCCTTTTCCATGAGGTTGTCGAACTTGAAATAAAAAGAATCGCGTTGATTCTGGAACATTTCATCTGCGAACCGTTCCGTTGCGTTTTTAGGCTTTTTAGCTTTCTTGCCGGATTTCTGGTACTCGCAGAGATCGAGAATTTGTTTACCCGTTATGCCGGCACTTTTTAGATCGGATAACGGCAAATACACTCTTGCGTTGTTTAAATCCTCATTAAGATCGCGGATAATATTTGTCATTTGAACAGCAATGCCGCACGCTTTCGCCGCTTTTACTATTTCCGCTGAGAAAATCGCGTCACTCGTTCCCCAAATTGCCAAAGAAGCAAACCCAACGGATGTCGCAACCTGATGACAGTAGTCGGCACAGTCCTGAAATTCCTCGAAATTAATCGGCTCAATGTCCGAACGGACGCCGTCCAAAACTTCGCCGAACACTTGCGTTGGAATTGAGTATTTTTCGACAATGAATTTAAGGGCCGGAAGAATTTCTACGCCGTCAATGCCCGGAAAATTTGTTTTCAACTCCGAAATCGAAACGCTGTTTTCCAAAGAATGAAAAACGGCAGACTCCCAGGAATCCAGGGCAGCGTGTTTTTCGGCTGGAGCTGCTTGCGGTACGGCATCAACCAAATCGTCCGTGTAACGCATAAAAGCGTAGAGCACTTCCATTGCCTCCTCTTTTTCTTTAGGCAGAAGTTGGAAGCTGGGATAAAAAGATGATTTTGCCCGCCCCGTGATTTCTCTACACTTTTGTAGGCTCTGTTGAATATCGGACATAAAAGCGGCTCCAGGCAAATTTAGCGGGAAATCCCAAATATCTCGGCGTTACGTCATTAGAAAATAAAAGTACCCACATGAGCCGGAAGTGTAGTCGGATATTCCGACGAAACTTCCGGATTTTACGGGTAAGTCAGACGATTCTTTCGATTTAGAGAAGACTTTCAAGCAGCAGCCGCATTTTTCGCAGCTCGGCAATTGGATCAAGGTTCGGCAGCACAGCCAAATCGACACAAAGTGCTCGGCGGTAACCGACTTTGTTCAACTGAATGACAAGTTTACCGTATTCAACGATTCCTTGCCCAATTTGCACTTGAAACATATCTTTTGTTGAATCCCGTAAACGAACATGCGTGATGTACTCGATTATCGGGTCGTATTCTTTCGGCTTTGGACAGCTGTAAATAAAATGTGTCGGATCAAGACAAACAGTCAGACCGTTAACCGTTTTACACAGACTGCCAAGCGTATCAGGATTCTCGGTTAGCGTGTCAAGCATTGTTACGAGACTGACATGTGCCCCATCACGGACGCCAATATTCACGAGTTTTTTCAGACGTTCAACCTCTGCGTTAAACGGAGTACCGAGTTTCGCAGGGAGAACTGAAATGGTTACAATCTTCGTCGCTTTCGCCAGTTTGCTGCAAACGGTGAAATAATCGAAGTAGTTCTCGTTCAGTGGATCAACATTGAAATGAATCGTGGACGGAGTAATACGGCGTGAAGTACGACAAAGTTGGATCAGCTCGTCAAATCTACTTTCCAAATCGGCAGCGCGAAGCGGTCCTTCCTCGTCAACCACAATTTCAGCGGCGGTGTATTCCAAGTCGGAAAGTTTCTCGAGCGCGTCTGGAATACTCAAGTTCGCAAAACAACCCGTAGAAGCAGATACAAACACAACAAAACTCCTTTTTTTGAAAGAAAACCACAAAGACGTGCCTATTATACCGGAGCCCGACATGGGCGGGAACCTGCCGTTCAGGCGTAAGTTGCTTCGCGTGAAGTGTTCCGCCTCCCGTTGGTCGGCTCTTTTCCCGAATTTTTCAATGTTTGGTACTGAATATTATCTTCAGCTTACGCTAAATTGGAAAACATGCAGTTTTTGCCGAGCGACAGTATATATAGCATTTTATACGACATTATAGGACATTTCGTAGATATTTGAAAGAACCCCCGTGAGAAATACAATGAAAAACGCCCCGGCTTGTTTTTGTGCGGATTTGATTTATTATTCATTTGTTTCTATGTGTACTTTTGTACGTCGATTTGTGTGCTGTACGTACTCTGTCCGTTAAATTTCACTGTACCACTTTTTACCCCAATTTTACCCCAACTAGCCTAATGTCACTGATTGTCCAAAAATTTGGTGGAACAAGCGTTGCCGATACCGAGAAAATCAAGTCCGCTGCACGTAAAGCGATCCGCGCGACTCTTGAAGGTCACAAAGTCGTAATGGTTGTGAGCGCAATGGGTAAAACAACCGATCACTTAATCGCCCTTGCAAACGAACTAACCGACAATCCGAGCACTCGGGAAATGGACATGCTCATGTCTACCGGTGAACAGGTAACAATTGCGCTTATGGCAATTGCGCTGCAGTCTCTCGGACATCAGGCGGTGAGTATGACCGGTGCGCAAATGGGAATAAAAACCGATTCGAGCCACATGAAAGCGAGAATCCAATCTATTTCAACCGAACGGTTGCATAAGGCTCTTAATGACGGTAACATCGTAATTGCCGCTGGTTTTCAAGGAATCGACGACCAGTTCGAAATAACCACACTTGGTCGCGGCGGAAGCGACACCACTGCCGTTGCACTTGCCGCCGCTCTCGGTGCTGATGTATGCGAAATCTACACAGACGTGGACGGAGTATACACAACTGATCCGAGAATTTTACCCGAAGCGAGAAAAGTGCCGAACATTTCTTTCGACGAAATGTTGGAACTGGCAAGCCTCGGAGCCGGTGTCATGCACAGCCGCTCAATTGAATTTGCCAAAAAATTTGGTATCACCGTTCATGTTCGAAGCAGTTTCAGTGATACGACTGGTACGCTCATTACTGCCGAGCCGGAGTCGAGAAACGTCGACGTTTGCGGTGCAGCAATTGCCAAGACAGAAACCAGATTCACTGTCATTGGTGTGCCGGATAAGCCGGGCGTCGCAATGAAACTTTTTGCGCAGTTGGCGGAAGCAAAAATTGCAACTGATATGATTGTTCAAAACGTAAGTAGTGAAGGTAAAACCGACATTTCGTTCACCGTGCCTGGTTCCGACGTAAAGTTGACCAGTGCTATTGCTAAGAAAGTTATTGAAGAAATCGGAGCCGGCGGCTTGGAAATCGACGAAAGCGTCGCCAAAATCTCCGTTGTCGGACTCGGAATGCCAACACGTCATGGTGTCGCGAAGAAAATGTTCCGGGCAATTGCCGACAAGGAAATTAACATTCAGATGATTTCGACAAGTGAGATCAAGATTTCCGTGTTGGTACCACGAGAGCAAGGAACCGAAGCACTCCGTGCAGTTCACGAAGCGTTTGAGCTTCACAACGAACCGCCGGTAGAAGACCAAACGGTAAGTCAGGCTACTTCGCAAACCGCGGATTCCGGTTCAACAAAAAGTACACTCACGCAAGAACAGTTGATTATCAGGCTCGGCGGAATGGAAGACATAATAATCGACCAGGTTTCGCTCGACCAGACACAAGCTCGAATCACGATTTGCGGACTGCTCGATTTGCCTGGACTTGCCGCAAGAGTGTTCGAAAGAGTTGCTCAAGGTGCAATTGTCGTTGACATGATCGTTCAGAGTGCTGCAAATGAAGGAAAAGCGAACATCAGTTTCACGGTTCCGAGAACGGATCTGCCGAAAGCATTGGCTATTTCCGAAGAGCTTGCCGGCGATTTCGGGACGTTACCGCCGATGCACAACCCGGCAATTGCCAAGTTATCGGTCTTCGGAACCGGGCTTCGTTCTCACACAGGGCTTGCGTACCGAATGTTCAAAACAATGGCTGACGCCGGTATCAACGTAAATATTATCAACACGAGTGAAATGTGCGTTGATATCACCGTTGACGACTGTGACGGGCAAAAAGGTTACGAGCTGCTCAGAAACGAATTCGCTAAAGAAATCGTCGTCTAAAGCGAGCCTTTTTGATAAAGCGAACCTTTTTGATAAAGAGAGCCGCCAACGTAAGTTGGCGGGTAACACGTTCCAAATCATCTTACGTAACCACCTCAAAAAATGTTCGTCCGAATACGAGGTAAAGTTGTTGGACCTCTTGACGAGTCAAAGGTTCGGGAATTAGTACGACAAGGTAAAATCAGTCGTGCTTCCGAGGTGTCTACGGACGGAGAAAATTGGTCTCGGGCAGGTGAAAATCCAGCTTTATCGGCTCTGTTCGCTCCGCAATCGCGTGACGCCGTTCAAGAGCCGACTTCTTTTGAGTCGCTGCTTGCGAAAGAGAAAGTGGTGCCACTTGCCGAACAGGATGAAGACGAGTCGAAAATCTGGTTTTACAGCGTTGACGGCAGGGTTGGATTCGGCCCACATACACGAAGCGAAATCGGCACTCTTATTCGACAGGGCACTCTCTCCGCAGACGGCTTGGTGTGGCGTCAAGGGGAAATGGCAGACACAGTGAGGTACACGGTTGATTTTGCCGAGTTCCTCAATCCCGGATCAAAATCGGAAAAAAACGCACGTGCCACGCATTCTTCGTCTTCTTCTTCGGCGTCAAGTAAACCGCCGCTTTCAGAAACTATTTCCATACCGGAGCTGCCGACGAGCCACTCAAGGAATTCCGTTCAAGGTGGTGCAAGTGTGGATGAGCCACACAATGGAAAAGGAAATACCATTTCGAGCGATCTGCTTCGTGAAACGCTCCGTTTAGGCCCCTGAATAACTTTTCTCGCAATTGTCGTTTCCGTTTGTGTCGCTTCCGTATCGTTGTCGTGTCTCGGCGGTTTATTATTAGTTTTGTCGCGGGATATTAGCGTCGGCTATAAAATCGCGCTGACTTTAGTCGTCGCAATAATGATTCTGCTGATGTTATATTTTCCGCTCTTGCTTTGGAAAATACACAGCAGTGTTTCTCAGCTTGCGGTTCACAGAACAGTTGAAAAAGAGATTGGCGTCATAAAAAACGTCACGAATTTATTTCGTTCGGTTGTGTTTCAGATTATTTCACTTGCCATTTTGGGCGGCATTGCATTTCTGCTTACATGCTTGATTTTCGGCGTAATGGCAAGGCTGGCTGGAGTATGATATGAAGTATAACGTCATTAAGTTGACATTTTCCATTAGCAGGATTTGTGAATATACCGGAGTTCGGCATGGGCGGTGCTAAGGTATGTCAGCCGTTATGATATTGAGCGATGAACGGCAACTGGCGTAAATTTTCACTTGCGTCCAAACCGTACCCCACGGCGAAGAAATCGTCTATTTTAAATCCGGCGAAATCAGGTTCAAGTCCGTTTACGCGGCATTCCGCTTTGTTGAGTAACACCACGGTTTTAACATCAATTGCGCCTCGTGACATAAAATATTCTATAAGAAATTCAATGCTCCGACCGGAATCGATAATATCTTCGACAACAAGAACGCGTCGGTTGCTTATTTGCAGGCCCGGTTCTAAAGCCAACGTGATCTGGCCGGTAGATTTATTATGAGCTGCATCGTAACTCGCGATTCTGATAAAATCCATTTCGAGTGAAAAATCGAGTTCGCGTACCAGATCAGCCATGAACAAAACGGCCCCTTTCAGGACGCCCACGACTAATACGCTTTCGTTTTTTGCTTTGTCAGCGGCGGCGTCACTTCGCGTTGTAGTTGCGTAGTGGTCGTTGATTTCAGCCGCAAGCGACGAAACACGTTCAGCTATTTTTTCGCTTGATATTATTGGCTTGATTTTATTTTTCATCGAAACAGTTGTTTTACGCATGGTCGCACGTAAATATGTTGCAAAAAAAGCCAAATGGAACAAGCAGGTATTAAAAACCTATTAATTTCCATTTGGCTTTTCAGCTTAAAAACTTTGGCAACAAAATTCTTTTGATTATGCTTAAATCGACATTGATGTCACCAAGGCGGTGACACCAATACCTAACAGGCTACACTTCCGACTTAATCATTGCCGTCTTCAAACGCATCGTTGTCACCGAAGTCGGTTTCCGCTTCGTTGTAGAACGGATTCGTACCAGTCGGCGTAAACGCTGCTGCAGTCGGAACCGGATCAGGAACCGCATCAAGCAACGTGAAGCTCGTGTGTCGTGCCGGCAATTCTTGTTTCGAAAGAACTTCCAACGCGTCTTGGTGATCACGCCATTGCGAAAGCTGGTAAGTTCTGAAACCTGTACCAGCGGGCACCAAGTGGCCTAAAATCACGTTTTCCTTGAGGCCGATCAAGTGGTCCGTTCTGCTTGCAAGTGCAGCTTCGGTAAGCACTTTGGTGGTTTCCTGGAAACTCGCCGCTGAAATAAAGCTGGAACTTTGAACCGCCGCTTTCGTGATTCCGAGCAGCTGCGTTGTAGCTTGGGCGAGGTCCGGTTTCTTAACCGTTGCACCTTTTCCACCGTTTGCCATTACTTCCGCATTGGCCGCTTCGTATACATCACGTGGGATAATTTCATTTTCCTCGAACTTTGAATCACCGGGGTCAACAACTTTCACGCAATCTGCGAGTTCACGGTTTTTCTTGCGGAAGAAGAATTTGTCAACTTGCACACCTTCCAGCAACGATGTGTCACCGCCGGTTTCAATACGTACTTTACGCAACATTTGCGAAACTATAATTTCAATGTGCTTGTCATTGATTTTCACGCGTTGGCTACGATACACGTTTTGAATTTCCCGAACGAGATATTCCTGAACAGCTTCTTCGCCGGAAATACGTAAAATGTCGTGTGGCACCAACGGACCGTCAGTAAGTGATTGACCGGAACGAACATAATCACCAGCGTGGGCACGCATGTGTTTGCCGTGCGTGACTTCGTGAATACGTTCAATGCCAGTCTCTTCGTTCCGAACAATAATGGTACGTTTGCCGTGACGTTTGTCGCCGAGTTCGACGACGCCGTCAATTTCCGCGATAATAGCCGGGTCTTTAGGTTTACGAGCTTCAAAAATTTCCGTAACTCGTGGAAGACCGCCGGTAATGTCCTGCGTACCGCTGACGTCACGAGACGTTTTGGCGAGCAATGTACCACGTTCGACGCGGGCACCGTCTTCGACTTCGATAAGTGCCTTTCCGGGCAGATAATAGAAGTCGAGTGTTTCTTTGCCGTTTTCGTCTTTCAAGTCGATCTGGGGGTGACGGTCACCTTTCAGATCCGTAACGGTACGACGTACTTTTCCAGTCGTTGGGTCTTTTTCGAATCTGACGGTTTCGCCATCAACGATATCAACGTAATGCACGATACCAGCAACCTTTGCGAGAATCGGAATACTGTGCGGGTCCCATTGGCAGATGGAATCGCCGACCTTAATCTCTTGATTATCGCGTACCATAAGCTGCGCACCGACCGGCACGTTGTATTTTTCACGCTCACGACCACGTGCATCGAGAATCGCGACTCCACCGTTACGGGAAAGTGAAATGAGCTGACCGGTACCCGACTCGATAACTTCGAGCTGTACGTACTTGGCTGTACCAGCGTATTTAGTGCGGATTTCGCTTTCTTCAACGTCACGAGCGGCAACACCACCGATGTGGAACGTACGCATCGTAAGCTGAGTACCAGGTTCACCAATACTTTGAGCAGCGATGATACCAACAGCCATACCTTCTTCGACGAGTCGACTTGTTGACAAGTCCATACCGTAACATAGTGCACAAACGCCGAGTTCGGCTTCGCAAGTCATCGGGCTTCGAATCTGAATTTTTTCGAGACCGAGTTCTTCGACTTTGCGGGCAATGTCAGCGGTAATGAGTTCGCCTTCACGGACAATTACTTCGTCAGTGATCGGGTTGACGATATTCGCTCTGGAAACACGACCCTTGATGGATTCGGCCAAGCTGATCTCAACTTTTTCACCGCGGTAAATAACCCCTTTGGTGATACCTTGTGTGGTGCCACAATCATGTCGTGTTACAACCACGTTTTGCGCAACGTCAGCAAGTTTACGGGTAAGGTAACCGGAGTCCGCTGTTTTAAGTGCCGTGTCAGCCAAACCTTTACGGGCACCGTGCGTCGAACTGAAGTATTCGAGCACCGTAAGACCTTCACGGAAGTTCGCTTTAATCGGCGTTTCAATAATTTTACCAGACGGCTTGGCCATAAGTCCACGCATACCGGCAAGCTGACGAATCTGTTCGACACCACCACGAGCACCGGAGTGCGCCATAAGGAAGATCGGATTAACGTAGCCTCTTTGGCGTACGTCGTTTTCCAACTCTTTCATCATCTGCGCCGTAATTTCTTCACGTGCGTGTGTCCATGCGTCGAGAATCTGGTTGTACCGTTCGTCAACGGTGATGACGCCGTCCATGTAAAGGCGTTGAACTTTGGCAACTTTCTTTTCAGCGGCTTCAATTGTCTTGGTCTTGGTCTCTGGAGTAATAAGGTCGTCAGTCGCAAATGAAAGACCACTCTTCGTACTTTCCTCGAAACCGAGTC
Source organism: Thermoguttaceae bacterium (assembly GCA_051660725.1). Taxonomy (GTDB): domain Bacteria; phylum Planctomycetota; class Planctomycetia; order Pirellulales; family Thermoguttaceae; genus JAVBSX01. The sequence goes on along the minus strand of JBOFQC010000591.1, from coordinate 5,641 downwards.
GCATCAAATTGTCGAGCAAATCAATTGTTGCACGGCGTCCGACATGTTCGTGGCAGTCGCTAATAACCGTTGCGAGTCCGCCGGATTTCAGCGGCTCATTATAATAAGGCATGCCCGGTGGAAGGATGTCGTTGAAAATAATACGGCCCGGGGTTGTCTCGAAAAGCACACCATCACGAACTTTTGGATCGTTTTTGAGCCAACGATTATTCGGCATACGCACTTTTACTTTGGCGTGCATGTCGACGACTTTTTGGTGATACGCGAGCAGCAACTCTTCCTTCGAGGAGAACGCCATTCCTTCGCCTTTCATGTCCGGAATCGTCATCGTTATGAAGTAGCAACCCATAACCACGTCTTGGGACGGTGAAATAATAGGCGAACCGTTTGCCGGACTGAAAATGTTGTTCGTCGAAAGCATAAGCGTATGTGACTCAACCTGTGCTTCAAGCGAAAGCGGCAAGTGAACGGCCATTTGGTCACCGTCAAAGTCTGCGTTAAATCCACGACAAACAAGCGGGTGAAGTCGAATAGCGTTTCCTTCCACCAAAACCGGTTCGAACGCCTGGATACCCATTCGGTGAAGGGTAGGAGCACGGTTCAAAAGAACCGGGTGGTTTTGGATCACTTCTTCGAGAATATCCCAAACTTCCTCATCCTTTCGCTCCAGCATTTTCTTGGCCGACTTAATGGTGTCAGCGTGTTGTAAATCCTTGAGTCGACGAATAATGAACGGTTGGTAAAGTTCGAGCGCAATCTTTTTCGGCAGACCACATTGGTGCAACCGCAGATTCGGGCCGACGACGATAACACTACGTGCCGAATAGTCAACACGTTTACCGAGCAGGTTTTCACGGAAACGACCCTGCTTACCTTTAATCATATCGGTCAACGATTTCAAGGGGCGATTGCTCGAACCTTGTACCGGACGTTTGCATCTGCCGTTGTCGAACAAGGCGTCAACGGACTGCTGGAGCATACGCTTTTCGTTTCTGATGATAACTTCCGGCGCATTGAGGTCGACCAACTTTTTGAGTCGGTTATTCCGGTTGATAATACGGCGGTAAAGATCGTTCAAGTCGGAAGTTGCGAATGTACCAGATTCGAGCAGCACCAACGGACGCAAGTCCGGCGGAATTACAGGAATCGCATCCAAAACCATCCACTCAGGGCGGTTATCGGAATCGCGGAGCGACTCGACCAGTTTCAAACGGTTAATCAAGTCTTTCTTTTTCTGCTTCGACTTTGTTTCGAGCAGTTCGGCACGGAGTTCCTGCGAAAGTTTAACAAGGTCGAGTTTGGCAAGCAGTTTACGGATAGCCTCGGCACCCATTTCAGCCTGCAAATTGCCGTTTGGATATTCTTCCCGAGCTGTACGGTACTCTTCTTCTGAAAGAAGTTGGTACATTTTCAAGGGAGTTTCGCCTGGATCAATTACGACATAATCCTGAAAGTAAATAACTTTTTCCAGACTGCTCGCTTTCATCGAAAGCAAAGTAGCGAGGCGGCTCGAGGCGGCTTTGAAAAACCAGATATGCACAACTGGAGCGGCTAAGTCGATGTGTCCCATCCGTTTACGACGAACTCGGGAGTGCGTTATTTTCACGCCGCAACGGTCACAGGTCATCCCTTTATATTTCATACCACGGTATTTTCCGCAGGCACATTCCCAGTCTTTTTCCGGACCGAAGATTTTTTCGCAGAAAAGTCCGTCTCTTTCAGGCCGATACGTTCTGTAATTGATCGTTTCCGGCTTTTTTACTTCGCCGTAAGACCAGCTACGAATGTCGTTCGGTTTAGCGAGCGAAATTTTTACCGCTGCGTAATCATTTATTCTGTCGTAAGTGAAATCGGATGCTAGACTCACTCTCTGTTCTCCTAAAGTGTTAAATAAAATTTTATAGGTATATTATTACTTAATATGCGTGTTATTTTGTGGGATTAAAAGCCATGTTCTGTGTTGATGTTACCGGCATTACGTCAACATTTATCCCAAAACTTTCCCTCAGGATTATGTCAGCTTCCGCTTTTGGTAATTCTTGTGGTATTTCTTGTTTTGGTTCTTCTTTTCTCATAATAACTTCTAAAAGTTTATGCAGAATATCACATCTTTCGAATCGATATTTCAACCCTTGTTTTGCTTGGAGATCCAAATCGATTTGTATCACCACTGGTCGTCCATTCTTGTCTGAAATATTTTTGTTAACAACAGCTGTGACTATCACAATTTGGCCATCTTTTTCAGCGTGATATTCTTCTGTTTCGATAGTATTGACAGGATGGGCTTTTTCTCTTGGTAACACTACCTTTTCCCACTGGATTTCGCCTGAATTTGTTAACCGAATAAGGGTAAGTGCAAAACTTACGGTTTTTCTAAGTTCCAAATTGTCATCAAACATTTAGTTTCATCTCCTGATTCTTTTTGAATGAATAAAGGTCTTTTATTAGGCAATCCAAAAAGTAGATAAACTTTTCCAATTCCTCTTTTGTAAGAGGCATATTGTTACGTTGCTCTATTTTAGTGATAAAATCAATTAAGCCAATTACGTTGAGATCGGGAATTAACTTACTTATTTCTCGACAAATACCACGAATGTAAGGAATACCAGGTAATTCGGCCAGCTTTATTGCCCTTTCCGGTCCAGCTTTTGAACAAAAAGCAGTTAAATCAATGTAAATTTCATTTTAGGTTTCCCAAGTATTCCGGCAATAGGACAACAATCAAATGTTTGCGATTCATTTCTTTAATGATAGACTGGACATTTCGTACTTTGACCAGCGTGATAATCGTTATGATAAATCCCGCAATTCCAACATATGCTGCCACTGTTGGTATAAAACCGTTTGTGCAAAGTATTGTGTCGATAATCCAGTCAAACATTTTACCTCCATCACAGGCATCTATATCCGACCTTTTTCGAGCTGCATATTCAAGGCGAGGCCGCGGATTTCGTTGGTTAACACGTCGAAACTTGCAGGAGTGCCGGCTTCAAGCGTGTTTTCACCTTTGACCATTGACTCGTAAATCTTCGTTCTACCTTCTACGTCGTCGCTCTTGACAGTAAGAAGCTCTTGCAGTGTGTAAGCGGCACCGTATGCTTCGAGTGCCCAGACTTCCATTTCACCGAATCGCTGACCACCAAATCGTGCTTTACCACCAAGCGGCTGCTGCGTAATGAGCGAGTAAGGACCAGTACTACGAGCGTGAACCTTGTCATCAACCAAGTGGTGCAGTTTCAACATGTAAATGTATCCAACCGTTGTTTCCTGGTCGAAAGCTTCACCGGTTCGTCCGTCATAAAGCTGAACTTTACCGTGACGCGGCAACCCTGCTTCTTCGAGGCAGTCGTTGATTTGCTCTTCCGTTGCTCCGTCAAAAACCGGCGTAACCGCCTGATAGCCCAACTTTGCAGCCGCCCACCCGAGGTGAGTTTCCAAAATCTGACCGACGTTCATACGGCTCGGAACGCCGAGCGGGTTGAGCATGATTTCAATCGGTGTTCCGTCTGCCAGGAACGGCATGTCTTCTCGTGGTAGCACCTTGGCGATAACACCCTTATTACCGTGTCGACCTGCCATTTTGTCACCAACGGAAACGACCCGCTTCGCAGCGATGTAAACCTTAACCATTTGCAGAACGCCACGACGAAGTTCATCACCACGTTTCATTGAGTTCAGGCGACGATCTCGTGCGTCAATTGCCGACTCAACGTAGTGCCACTTTTTCTGGTAAATCGACTCAAGGTCGGCAACGACTTTCTTGCTGAATTGGCCAGAAGCCAAAAGCTGGTCCAAGCGGAACAAGCATGCCTGCTCGGCAATGAACTTGTATTTCTGATCGTGTACCAACGCGTTACCGTCTTCATCCGTAAGTTGTTGGCCGATCATTTTTTCCATTTCTTCAACCATGACGGCAAACGTTTCGGAAATTTTACGGTTTCCTTCTTCTTCCGCTCTCGCAAGGTCGGCGTCGAATTGTTTTCGTTCTTCTTCGGTCAAACTCATGCGGCAAGAGAATTTATGCGCACCGATAACAATACCTTCAACACCGGACGGGACTTCTAGTGATTCGTTTTTCACATCTTCGCCCGCTCTTCCGAAAATTGCGTGGAGCAGTTTTTCTTCCGGCGTAAGTTCGGTTTTCAACTTCGGCGTAACCTTACCGACAAGGATGTCGCCCGGCTTGACATAAGTACCGACTCGAACAATACCCGACTCGTCCAAGTTGCGCAGTGCCCGTTCGCCGACGTTTGGAATGTCACGTGTGAACTCTTCACGTCCAAGTTTGGTGTCACGAATCTCAACGTCGAATTCCTCAATGTGAATAGAGGTGTACGTGTCCTTTTTCACAATGTCTTCGCTGATAATAATAGCATCCTCGAAGTTGTATCCGTCCCACGCCATGAACGCAACCAAAATGTTTCTTCCGAGGCAGAGTTCGCCGTTACGCATACTTGCTCCGTCTGCAAGGATTTGGCCCTGCTCAACGGTATCACCAACTCGAACAATCGGAACCTGGTTCTGGCAGGTGCGCTCATTCAAACCTACGAATTTACGCAAGTCGTAAATGTCTTCGTCGTTGATAATAATACGTTGACCGTCAGCGTAGGTTATTTTTCCACCACGTCTTGCACGAACAAGCAGACTGGAGTTGTACGCCGCTTTTCCTTCGAGTCCGGTAGCAACAAGTGCCGGCTCTGAAATCAGGAGCGGAACCGCCTGCCGTTGCATGTTAGAACCCATGAGCGCGCGGTTCGCGTCGTCATGTTCAAGGAACGGAATAAGACCGGCAGAAACACCGATCATCTGGCTCGGCGAAATGTCAACCGCTTCAACCATGTCAACCGTGACCGGGTGATAATCGCCGCGATAACGAACAATAACCTGATTCGTGATTTCATCCGGAATGATTTTTCCGCCCCTAATCATAATGTCAGCAGGGGCAACCATAATTTCGTGTTCTTGATCCGCACGAAGCCATTCAATTTGGTCGAGCAATTTGCCGTTTTTAACACGGCGGTACGGCGAAACGAGAAAACCGAACTCGTCGACACCGGCGTAAATAGCCAAGCTGGAAATAAGCCCAATGTTCGTACCTTCCGGCGTCTCAATTGGACAAATACGTCCGTAGTGAGATGAGTGAACGTCGCGGACATCAAAACCGGCACGTTTTCTATTCAAACCGCCTGGACCAAGTGCCGAAAGACGGCGTTCGTGCGTAAGCATTGAAAGCGGGTTTGTCTGGTCGACGACTTGCGAAAGTTCGCCTCGACCAAAAAAGTATTCAATTGCAGCGGAAATACTTTTCTGATTGATTACTTGACGAGGTGTGATTTCGTCGCGTAAACTCATACGTTCCTGAACCGTTCGGCGCAGTTTAATGAATCCCTTACGCAATTCTTCGCTTGCAAGTTCGTCAATTGTGCGTAAGCGGCGGTTACCGAGGTGGTCAATGTCATCCACTTCAGCTTCACGGTCACCGATCCAGAGTCGATTAAGATACTTGACCGCTTCAATAATATCTTCCGGGCGAAGAACCATTTCCTCGAGCGGAATGTTCAAACCTAGCTTGCGATTAATACGAAAACGACCAACTCGACCCAAGCGGTAACGGTTTGTGTCAAAAAACTTGTCGTGGAAC
>JBOFQC010000590.1:0-9173 GCA_051660725.1 Thermoguttaceae bacterium | reverse complement strand
TCAAAAACGCTCAAAAGTACCGCATCAAGCGATTCTGCCGAATCGAATGCGAGCAGAGATTGCGCTGCATTATGCAGCCCGAGCATCAATCGTTCGCGGCGCGTTTTCTTTGCTTCGGACGCTTTTTCAGCTCGCAAATCGCGTGTGTATGCCGCTAGAACCGGTTTGTTATCATACATGAGTCGAACCAGTGTAACTTCCGCCGGAACAATTTCTCCGCTTTCAAATTCGAAAAACCACTCTCGCTGTCGATATCCTGTTTCGAACGCTTCGGTAAATTCCCGCACGGCAAGTTTCATCGACGATTCGCCGTTTGGTTGCAATGGCGGGAACAACTCCAAAATCCTCTTGCAGGTCGCTTCTTTGGTGCCGAGTTCAAAAAAGTCAACCGTCCGCTGATTGCAATCGAACATTTCAAACCGCTCGTTGAAAAGCCCGCAAGTGAGCGGCACACCTTCCTGCATAAGGCTATTCCGCTCCGTCGCCTCAACTAGTTCACGAGTTCTGGCGGCAACTTCGTCTTCGAGTCGATCCCGGTGTTCCGAAAGCGAGTGCTCCTTCTCCTGCAACTCGCTGAGCATTTTCCGATTCATCTGCGCGTATTTCGTGAGTCGGTAACGGAAAACAAGCAGTCCGACGATGCCGATCAGCCAAATAACACATCCTGTGATGTTGGCAAACACTAAAATTCCGTTCCGCGCGTCAAGGAGTCGAGTTGCCTTCATGCGGGTGGAAATGATACCGCGAATGTCTCCAACCTTGTATCCCTGTTCGGCGTGGCAGGTTAGGCAACTTTCATTTACTTTGAGTGGTCGGGCAATACGGATCAGCGGCTCCTCGTAGTGCGGAAAAAGAACCTCATGAATTTCGTCCATTTCGCCAGATTCGAGAATGTCGAGTGCTTTTTTCTCCCAATCGTCCGGCGAGTTTTTCGGATTCATCAATCGGGAACTGGTTAATTTCGAGACCGGAATTTCCGTGTTTTTGTCGGCGTGCTGCATTTCGCTCACCATACGGGTCATCCAAGCGGGATTGACAAGCGTCAAGTGATCACCTCCGGTGGTAATGATGTCACGTTTCGGATGATGCAGGTATGGATTTGGCTCGAACCCCTCTTTTATGGGCACATAAACGCCGCCGAATCGAGCGTTCCACCCCCGAAATAGGAGGTCACGAGTATTCGCCGCTTCGATTTGCCCGTACAGTAGCGTTTTGTATGTTTGTCGTACATAAATATTGGCGAATATTAACATTGCCCCGACGGCAAGCGTCCAAATAACGAACAACACCCAGTACAAACGTGGATGCTTTATCTCGACTGATTTATCACCAGATAAGTACGGAGGGGTAGTATTTAATTTTTCCATATTTCGAGTGTTTCTCAATTATTGCGGTTTGGAATCTTCCAGCACCTTAATAATTGGTCCATAAATGGAGTCGATGTGGTCCGAGAGTGAAATAAAATGTTTGCCGTAACAATGGAATATCATCGCACCACTCAGTGCAGTAACAAGTGTGAGAGTAAAAAGTTGTACATCTTTGATAATAAATTCATCTTTTTCTACACCCGCTTCAACTACCCTATAAAATGGGCCGAAAAGTTGTCGTATTAAGAAAGATTTGACTTCACGAGGGATCACCCCTTGATTGAGAACTCTTTGCCACGCAAATAACTCGATGATTTCAGTGTGTTCGAAAAAAAAGCTTTTCCATGTATCACCTAACCGTTTTAATTTCATTATGTTGTCCAAATCAGACTCCACTACTTGCATTAACTGTTTGTATAAACTTTCCCCTGACCAAATACTAACAGCCCAAAAGAGGTACTCCTTTGTGTAAAAATACCGATAAACCGTCCCATTACTGACACCAGCAATATCCGCAATTTCTTGTACATCCGCTCTTTGATAACCGCTGTTTGCAAACACGAGTGACGCAGCTTTAAGAATCGCGTTTCGCTTCGCCTGGCTGAACGATTTTCCCATCTGCTCGCCAAATTGATTACCGATGAGTTTTTGAAATGTTGTCATTATTTTCTATAGTTGGAATTAATATTGACTGACTTTTTAGTCATTATCTGTTGAAAAAATTTTTCGATTTGCGTGCATTTGCATACTTCTTATACGGTCGTATATTCTTGCAGTTCACGATTATCAAAAATTCACCGTGTATGATATACAGTACCATGCTGGCAACTTTGAGTATTTTGAGGAATATTGAATTACCACATCTGAACGTTATTTTTGACATAAGTTGCCGCTGGGCAGAGATTTCATTCAAGTATCGGAAAACCCAGACTTCAAGGTAAAGAAGAAAGGGGGTAGCCACGGGCTCTTATATGCGAAATTTCCCCTTACACTACTAAGGCATTGTGCTTGCGCACAATAATACATGGCGTAGTTTTCTCTACGACATTGCACGGAAAAATTCGCAAGCTCCTTTCGTGACACCCCCCAAAGGGAGTGAACACGCAGTAGGAGCAAAATTATCACCTTCCGACCGGTTAACCCGGATAGTGTTCGGAAGAATGTTCATAAGAGACCAATATCTTGCGATGTCTAATTGCTAATTATGATTGACGATCATTAGTTGATTTATGAAATATATGCGTCTCCATTGTCGATGGTGGTAAAATAATACAATCCTAATCAGATGATTGTACGTTAATCACGGGCAATATCAAGAATACAAATGGCAAAAAGTGAAAAATCTTCACTTCGCCACCGATGCAATTAGTGCAATCGTTTTATTCCACAAAAAACCCATAGAATTCCTCTGCAGAAAAAAGTTTTCACCACCATCCCTAGGGCGGAATTGAGACTGCGGTCGACGATGAAAAGGTCCCAGCAAAAATTCTGGTGCCTACAATTTAATCACCCGCAACTCGTTGGGAAATTTGTGGTATTCGGGTGTTATGTTTACTTATTATTGTTAATACAACATAAATTTCATGCAATTTATTGAAAAATTCTTAGACAACAATTTTACTACAAACAAGTTTTTTGGCGGAGGATATATTTTCTTAATATTGCTACCACACTTTTTTACAGAATTATGTTGCAACAATATGCGTATACAAGATTATGTAAAGAGTCATTTTTAAAAGTTACCAACCAGAAAAAACATGACCGAAGCTAAAATAGCCAAAAAATCAACCGGAGCCGCTTCGCTGTGTTCTTTCTAGGACTGCCCCGTAAGATCGGCTGTCCATCTAAATATCGCGACGTTTCAGCTTGAAAGACGTGATGTGGTGGTGTGAATTTTACACACTTCGCACCATGCTTTTCACACAGAACTGGGTTCTTCAAAATATACGCAGCGTATGTTACACCCGTCCCGTATAGACGGCTGTTCGTTGAATACAGCTGAATTTCAGCGTGAAATGATGGTGTGATGGTGAGAATTCCGCACACTTCTGACAATGTTTTCCGCCCGAAACGAAGTTTACATAGAAAAGGCATTGGGACGCTATGCTGTGCCGCACTGTGTTCGCCGGACACGCGAACTTTATCGCCTATCGGCGAAGAATAGTATAAAATAATATGGTTTGCATGCGAGTTACTTTGCTGTTTTCGTTTTACGTTTTTTCGCAACCTCAGCGACTTGATCCTGCATTACCTTGCCTGGCTTAAAACAGACGACCTTCTTTGCCTTGATTTTAACTTTTTCACGTGTCATCGGATTTATACCAATCCTCGGACCGCGTTGCTTAACTTCAAATACGCCGAAGTTGCGTAACTCAATTCGTCCGTTTTCGACAATGACTTCGGTGATCACGTCCAAAACCTTTTGGAAGAATTTTTTGGCTTGTATTTGCGGCATATTTATGCGTTCCTAAATAATTCGCGTTACATCTCTCTTTTGTACCATGTTTTCTCCATTAGTAAAATTTGCATAACACATTTATGTGATTGAGATTGCGTTATTTAACATGCAACACACAGAAACACAAGGCAGAATTTAATTGTTAAAAAAAATTAATTCCCTCAAAAAGCTAATTTTCGTTATAACCAATCCACATAATGGTGTAAGAATATTCGCTTCTGTACAGGTAAAGATTGCCATATAAACATCGTAACCTATTTGTTACTTAAACTTTACCAATTCATTAATAAGCAAGAACTCGTCATAACATGATCAACTGATGCAAAAATCTTTTAATTAGTTCCTAAATAAATACAATTTTCTCAAGAAAAAATAAAAAAATTCTTTCGATTGCGAATTGATATAAATTCATATATCACAAATACATGCACATAAATATTAGTAAGTTTTCATTCTGAATTTTTTAGAGCGATGTTTCTTGAAAGATATTTGCACAATATCAACGTTAAATTGATATGATTTTCACGCATCCACATGTACTGAAATTAGATTCAATCTTTTTTTGCAATGGGTGTGTTGACCCGAAAATTTGCTTTTGCTAGATTTTGCAACACTGCAGTGCAAACTGTATAAATTGTGCCGTCCAGTATTTTTCGTGACGGAACTGGTGTCGCCTATTTTCTGACACCAATAATTTTTACTATTTTCATTAACAAGGAGATGAATAAATGCCCAGTGAACATGAAAACTTTTGGTACACAATCGAAACTCGACCTGACCAAGCAGCATTGCCAATAGAATGGCGAAATTTCCTCGGTGATCAACTCAAACATCTTGATTCATATTTAATACCAACAAATGAACATCCTTATTATTACCCAGACCCTAAAGATAAATTTGCTTTACGATGGAGGCTTTTCCCACTACCGGATGGAAATTTCAAGGCAGAATCAAGAAACCAAGATGATCATATAATTTTAACTCCCGATGAGGCATTCAATCAACGATGGGATATTAAAGCGTTTTCAAAATCGCTTATTTCCATACTGAAGTTACAACCAACCTCTCAAGTAAATATTTACCGAGATAATGTAATAAGGCTTGGAAACATAAGGATTACCGGCAGTTACGAATACCCTGTTTTCCTTGTCCTTTCTCGTAGGCCGAAGGATTTGATTAATGACGTTTCATGGCTACTAGCATCTAAAAGCAGCCAATTTATTGTTTTGACTGGTACTCGCAGAATTTGGGACGGTGAGTTTTTTGACACCATGAAGCAGCATAATATTCATTTTGTGGCAATGAATGATGTTCTTACAATCGCTGATGGCAAGTTTATACCGACACCAGTTTGGGATGACGCCATCGCTGCATTCAAGCAAGCGGTATTACCTGAAGATAGCTATAAATATGTTTTTGCGAAACGAGGTTCATGGATTTTTAGATTTGGAAATAATGAAACAGTGTTGGATGGTAATAATAGTGGGCCAGCTTTTGTTCAGTTCTTAATTCAAAACGCTGGCATTGAGTTTCATGTGGAAAAGCTATGGCATTTGGTGATGGGTAGTCCTGATGAGGGAAATTTTGCTCAAATTGAGCAGTTGTTGGCAGAAGAAGGTGATATAGCACCGAACGGTCTATTGACAGGAGCTGACAATATATTAGACCCAATGGCAAAAAAAGAGTACGAACAACGTTTGAAAAAACTTACAGTTGAAAGAACTAAAGCGTTGAAAGAAAAATGTGGGCAAGACATTTTGGCCCAAATTGATAGTGAATTTGCTTTTATAAAAAAGGCTCTCAAGGGAGCATGTCCGGTAACCTACAAACCAAAAAAGTTAGGTGACCCAATTATAATATTGCGTGATCGTATTAGACGAGCAATAAACTCATTTATTTATCATGTTTCAAGTCATGATCCTGCAGGGGGACAATTCTTAAAAAACACGATAAAAAAAGGAATATTTATGAAGTTCCTGCCCTGCGAAAAGAATGACTGGATATTTTCATAAGTAAAATATTAGTAAGTTTGTAAAATAGGTGTCCTTTGTGACACCTTTTTTATTGCAATAAACAACCGATTATAACGGATTTACGACTACCTTTTTTCTACAATTTCGATGAATATTTAAAAAAATTTGTTCGTGGCGCGAAAAGCGCCACCGTGGCGCGAAAAGCGCCACCCCTAGCTAGTGAAGAGACCACCCTTCACTGGCAAAAAAGCCTGTCGGAGAGCTAACTCTTCGGCGGGCTTTTTTTGTTTTAAGTCCGCCAAACTAATAATGATTATGCAATCAATAACCTTGGAGGATTACAAACATGAACTCTACTTTACCAGTAAACATTTCTGAAGTTGGTGATAATGTCGCTCAAATTTCACGTCGATTCGGACTCACACAAGAAGCTCAAGAAGAGCTGTACCAAGAGACTGTTCTTGCGGTGGCTTCCGGGAAAGACGGAAAATTCTGGCTCCGAAACTCCGTTTTCAGTTCAAGGCGGAGACGAAGAATCTGTGACCGGGTCTGCTCGATCAGTACCAGTGATATGACTATTCACGAAGAGCCACGAGTAAATAATACCCATTCGTGGGAACTCAACGAAGCGGAGTCTTACTTCTTTATTTGCGAAATTCACGAAATGGTGGCGTCACTACCACATGAGCAACGCAAGATATGTCGGCTGCTTATGTTCTATTCGCCGTTTGTTGTCGCCAAAAAATTCAATCAGCATCCGACACAAATGCGACGAAAAATTGATGCTCTGCAAAATATTTTCAAAAGTTTTTTGGATAGTTTGTGAAAAATCCACCCTTCGCAGCATTCTCTATTATGAGAAGTGAAAGTGACACCAACCAAACAATTCAACACACAAGGAATATAAATCAATGACACAAAAATATTTAAACCAAAGAGAAGCAGCCGCACACCTTGGAGTATCGCTCAAGTTTTTATGGCAAAACGCGCATCGTGGGCATATCCCGTATCACACAATTGAAGGCAAGAAAGTTTTTGCTCTTGCTGATATTGAGCGGTGCCATGATGAACTCAAACTTGATTATGAATATTACAAGAGAGAGCCTGCACGTACTATTTATGACGAAGGTGCTGAAGAAGTCGGAAGAAAGCCACTGGAAAGCATTTTTGACACCGACAGTGAGTGTGATGATAACTAAGATTGCTAGCAACGACATATAAGAAATATCCACAACTCTATTAACGAAAGCAACTTATGAAACTACATGAAATGAATTTTTTACAAACAGAACCGGCAGATGTTTATCATGCAAAAGCAAAAGATAACCTCTCGTCACATCAGCTGATGACGTTTATGGCGTCACCGCTTCTGTACTGGAAAAAACGAAGCGGCTTAATCGTTGAGGCAGAATCAACGGCATATTTTGTTGGACGTGCAACACATACTCGCATCCTAGAAGGAAGGGATGTTTACGAACGAGAGTACGCAATCGGCGGCCCAATAAACCCATCAACGGGCAAACCGTTCGGCAGTACGACCAAGAAGTTTTTAGACTGGCAAGAGTCGCAAAACAAACCGGTGATACCATTTGACAAGGCGGAGCTAATCGAAAACATGCACAGTGGTATCATGCAAAATCATTACGCTCGGCAGCTATTAGAAACCGGCAGAGCGGAAGGTGTTGTGCGTCTCAGGTACCGTGATTTACCGTCCCAAATCAGGATTGACTGGTTTAATCCAGACTTCGGAATCGCGGATTTGAAAACATGCGATGAGCTTCGTTATTTCGTGAACGACGCTTTGAAATACTGTTATCACCACCAAGCAGCATTTTATCAAAGTGTTTTAGCCGAAGCGATTAAAGAACATCTTCCGTATTACTTAATCGCAGTCGAGAAACGTGAGCCGTTCGCATGTGGTGTTTGGCAAATCACTGACGAAACGCTGGCACATGCCAGAGGCGAAATTAATGGCGCCATTGAACGATTGAAAAAAGCCAACACAAAAGACGAATGGTTAAGCGGTTATGAGGAGCTTCAATATTTATCAATTATTTAACAAAAACGAAAGGCCTAAAGAATGTTAGAAAAAATCCATGTCGGCAAGAAAACACAGCCGCCGCGCATTTTTGTATACGGAATTGAAGGGATTGGCAAATCAACACTTGCGGCATCATTTCCGAAAGCGATTTTCATTCCGACGGAAGACGGCATCAGCGAAATCGCCTGTTCGAGCTTCCCGGTATGTAAAACATTTGACGAGGTAATCAGCTATCTACAGGCACTGATAGACAATCAGCACGAATACAAAACTGTTGTTATTGATTCGGTGACGTGGCTGCAAACCCTTATATTTGCGGAGCTTTGCAAACAGTATGGTGTCAAGAGTATAGAAAAATGCGATGGCGGCTACTCGAAAGGATATATCCACGCACTTACGCTCTGGGAGCAAGTATTACAGATATTACAAACATTGCGTCTAGAAAAGCGGATGATAGTGCTTTTGCTGGGACATACGGAAATCAAGAAAATCGAGAATCCTGAGGTAACAGCGTTCGACCAGTTTTTGCCGAATCTGCATCACAAGGCGAGTGAAAAAGTACGGCAATGGTGTGATTTGGTGCTATTTGCGACCCGTGAATTCGGAGCGGCGAAAGGCGAAAAGAGCGGCGGCGAGAGAATCTTACGCTGCGTTAATTCTCCGATGTGTGTTGCCAAAAGCCGTTTCCAAATTCCCGAAACCCTTCCCATGTCGTGGGCAGCACTTGCAGCAGCGTTATATCCAAAGAAAGAGCCAAACGCAGAATAAAACAATTTCAACCATTTACAACCCAAAATCAAATGCCAGACCTCATCATAAACGACGAACTGAAAAACCTATTGCCACCGCTTTCGGATGCGGAATTCAAAGGACTCGAAGAGCAGATTTTGAGAGAGGGCTGCCGTGATCGACTTGTTGTCTGGGGCGGCACTTTGATTGACGGGCATCACCGTTATGCGATTTGTACTAAGCACAAACTCGACTTTGATGTTACGGAATATACGTTTTCAGACATCAATGAGGCGAAACTCTGGATATTTACGAATCAAGATAATCGTCGAAATTTGACACCATATCATCGCGCCGAGATCGTTCTCAAACTCAAAGATGTTATTGCTGCACAAGCAAAGGAACGACAAAAAGCTGCAGGAGGTGACCGCAAGAGCACTAATGCAAAATCGCTTCTCCAGAATTCTGGAGAAGCGAAAACAACCGAAAAAGAGCTTGCCGAAAAAGCTAAAGTTTCGCACGACACGATTGCCAAAGCAGAATTTATCGCCAAGAACGCTGACGAGGCAACAAAAGTAAAACTTCGCAATGGTGAGAAAGGCACC
>JBOFQC010000589.1:0-1773 GCA_051660725.1 Thermoguttaceae bacterium | reverse complement strand
ATCGGGTAATCAAACCCGCGCACGTTCGCAACCGCGCCGGTGTAAGCTCGCATTGAAAATCGTGGTGGCTCATTCTCCGCCGCCTCTATCGGTGCAAGCTCGCACATAAAATTCAGTACCGTTTCGTTCATTAAGCTTCCTCACTTTCTCCCTCTTTTTTCGTTGGGTTTTTAATTGTTACAGGTTCTTGTAAGAGTCCTAATTTCAGTAACTTACGCCGTTCTTCGGCAAGCTGCTCGACCTCGTCTTCCCAATCTTTACCTTGCCGGGCATATTCGGCTGCAAGGGTTGTCGTTCGGTTTTCGATTCGGCGTTTCTGGGCCATTGCTTCCTTAATCGGGTCAACATGCTCAAAGCCGTCCCAAAACCATTGAGCCCGTAAATCGGTGGTGTCGTAATACGGCAGATCGTTCGCCGCTTTGTATTCAGCAAGCCACTGCTCAAAAATCTTTTCCATGACGACATTTCCGCAGTGGGCCTGCTCAATCCTAACGGCACGATGATAAACTTGGTGGTCGAGCCGCCCCGAAGCGTAATTGTGTTTGCTGGAATCACAGGTCACGATATTGATCGGAATTTGCAAAGCACGCCCAATCTCGCCCAAAATTTCACGCTTGAATTCCGGGTATCGGGTCGTCGGCTGCTCAGCCTTCATCTGGCCGAGTTGATACCCCTCCGGCAGAACCGTTGCCTGAGTCCGATCCAGGCTCACAAGGTCAAACGGGTTCCCGGCAGTACCTTCCTCCTCTGGTGCCAATGTCGTATAAATCACCATCGGGAACCGTGCCGCCGTTTCTGCCGCCTCAATTACTGCCAGCGTATAACGCCGTAATTGTGCAAAAAGCGGCAACGCTGGCACCAGTTCCGGCACGCCTCGGTGCTGTTCAGGGCGGTCGCTGCGGAACCAGTGAATCATCGCAGATGCCGGAATTCGCAGCGTTTCATCACGCATTGACTTCAGATCGCCCGGATGCGTTTTCAGCAAATGGTAATTCGTAACATTGCCAAATTTGTCGAATTCGATACCGTCAACAACGGTGTCATCAAGCGACTGAAATGCTGTATGGGGAGAAGCTATTCGTTCCGCCTCTATCGGAGTAATGTCGAGCTTCACGCTATGATTGATTTTTTGGTTTGACGTCAGAATCGCAAAAACCTCGCCGTCAGTCGCTTTCGCCATGCGCATCGTGCGGAGCTTTTCCGGCAAGTTCACTGCCTGAGTCCAGCTTTCAAAATCGTCCTCGATTTTACGGATTAACTTGTCGTCACGCTGTGATAATTGCAGTCTCGGTCCGGTTCCAATGGTGTCAGTAGCCAGCGTCAGCACTATTCCCTTGCAATATGAATTGTTCGCCGTTTCATAACGTGAACGGTTCCGCAGAATCCGCCGCACCTCCGGTGTCATACTGCTATCCGCCGAAAAGGCATCCGCCATACTCCAATGCCGCTGGTTTTCACGGGTTGTTTGGGCGGCATCATATTTACCCTCAAACGATGTCGGCTCACGCCTCCCGCGAAAAAATCGTCGTACACTATTTATGAGTTTCATTAGTCGATTGTCCCCGGTAGTTGAATTTTTATAAAACGTATCCCAAGCCCCGCTGATTTTGCGGCGCGTTGTTTTTTCAGGTATTTGTCCGCTTCAATCTGGTCCCGAATGGAATGTTGGGTTACGCTCCCAACCTCGCTTGTCACCGTTTTCGGACCCGCTGCGTTTTCCCGAATAGCTTCTTCAAGTGTTTTTTCCTCTGTCATGTTTTCCAAAAAATGGTT
>JBOFQC010000588.1:0-9038 GCA_051660725.1 Thermoguttaceae bacterium | reverse complement strand
CACGGTTCGTGAAATTCCCGAGCCGTATCGGGAGCCGCTCTTGATGTATTATCGGCAAAACCAAGCGGTTTGTGACATTGCAGCCGCACTGCAAATCACGGAAGAAAACGCCAGAAAACGTATCACGCGTGGACGTGCTTTTCTCAAAGAAGCGGTCGAAAAACAAGTAGAAAGCATGCTAGAATCAACCCGTCCCGGCTCTGCTTTTACACTCGCGGTCCTTGCAGCACTTCCTCTTGCGGCAACAGCTTCCGGCTGTGCGGTGACAACTACAGCGGCCACTGTGAGTGGCTGCGGAATTATTGGCAAAGGCATAGGCGTCACCAGCTTCGGATTCTTCTCTTGGCTGATCGGCGCAATTTGGATTGCATTAGGTTCGATTGTGATACCACTTGCCAGCTTGTTCGGCGGGTTTCATGTAGTCATCAAACAAGTTCAAAACTCGCCGACGATTAGAAGCCGGCGGTTCCTCATTCGTGAAAGTTTGATACGACTTGCCGCAGCTATGTTTTTGATGGGTGGCTATTTTTTTGTGGTATCACTCCCCTGTTCTGTCATTTCTTTTTACGGAAAAAGTATAACTATAATGATTTTGGCGATCCTTTTCTTCAGCAGCATCGGCACAGGAGCAATTTTCGTCAATCAAATTTGGCGGAAAATCATCGAAGAAGATACCGGACTTCGTTCAGCACCAGAATTGCCGCTCGAAAAATCGTGGTTGTCACTCCGAACATTACGCTTAACGTTTGGCGTTTCGTTATCGATGTTTTGTCTCGGACTCGCAGGATTCATGTATTTTATTTGGGATCTTTCGCACGGATTTCCACCAGGCATTTTTTCAAACGTGCTGTTTTACGGATTTTTGCTGCTTCAAATTCTTCCAATCGGCCTGTTTATTAACACTTATCAGCGAACGATTAAAATGGCATCAGAAACCGGCTTGGAACAATATCCGCCGCTACTGCCGAATATTTTAGACATAGTTCTCGGCAAAGCTGAAATGCCGCAAGATAAGAAAACGCTACGTGGACGAATGGGCGGTGACATGATCGCAATGGGAGCCTTGATTTTCAGCGGTTCGACGCAGACGGCTTCACTGGGACTTATGCAGCCGAATCCGTGGCCAGGATATTTGGTGATTGTGGTGTCAATTTTCGGCTTTCTTTTGTTTGCGATTTTTGTTGCAGGCAAACCGAAAGTCAGGCATCTCGGCTGGATGCTTACTTCGTGGTTGTTCGCCGGGTTTTACGGTTGGATTCTCTGGGGCGGAGCTTTTGACGCGCAATTCAATGCAATGCCGACTTTTGAACTGGCTGTGCTGTTTATTTACGCTTTGTTCTTTTTTAGCGGAGTTGGCGGATTCTGCGGATACATTGGTTTATTCGAGAAGGAAATCAACCGCAAGCTCGGCATATAAAGACCGGATGATACCAAAGGTTAGTGGTATCAAAATATCACACATGTGAAATTTCACTTATGAAGTTTCTGCGTCATACAAAAGTGTAAAGAATGACGCAAAATTTTGTTGACATTCAGAGCATTCTTGCTTTTCTAACTGTTTCTGCTACAATGATATCGGTGGCGCAACTTTTATTGTATAAACATCAAAAATTTTAAAAAGATCAATATGACAAACAACGAAGCAAAAGAAAACGCACTTGCTCTGGTCAATAAGGATAATGTAGTTTTCTCAGTCGGAACCCTCGCTGCAGATGGCAAGCCGGAAATCAAAGCGATGGCGAAGTGCCGTAACGAAGGATTAAAAAAAATCATATTTTGCAGCAACACCTCGTCGAGACGAACGAAGGAATTGCAACGCGATAACCGTGCCTGTTTGTACGCATACGAATATGCGCCCGAAGCCAACCCCATTGTTTGTCGTGGGGTTATGTTAAACGGAACCATTGAATTGTCGTGGGACGATCAACTTAGAAAGTCGTTGTGGCAAGACTTTATGACGATTTATTATCCGCAAGGTCCGCTAGACCCGGAGTTCGTCGTTGTGATATTCACTGCTGAAACCGGAAATTATTACGAAGGTTTGGCGAACGTCGATTTTACTGTTTAATGATGATTTTTAAAATTTTGCCCAACCACTTTTCCCGACGCTCTGCACTTGCTTAAAAAACAATGAAAAACTTAAATACAGAATCAACGCAAAATATGTTCCAATATTAGGTTGAATTTTACTTTTGCCCACTCTATAATATTATTCTTATTTGATCTGCGTGAAAATTTTGAGCTGGTTGGTGGAATAAATTTCCTGGTAATCCGTTCTACCTCGGCCCTTTAATCTAGTGAGGTTTTTACGCAAAATTTATCTGCAGTTCAAATGTTGCGGCAAATTTTATATCTACTAAAATATGGAAGATGGCATCATGAAAAATTTCGCTTATTTATTCTGGATTTGCTTTATCAGCTTTGGAATGTTATGCCACGCAACTTATTCGGCAGAGATCATTCCGTGCGATGTTTCAGAGTTTTATGTTGTTCCTGAAAAGTCGTCTATTATACATTGGGAAACAAAAACGCCGTTGACAAACGAACAGTTGGCGTTTGTGATATCAGACGTTAATGGACAAACTGTTTCACGGGGAATTGCCAAAATTGACGCCAAAAAACTCAATGCGGAAGTTCAATTGCCGAAAGGTTATTGGGAGATAACTTTCGAAAGTATCGGTAATAGATTCGGAATAGTGTCACTTGAAAAAGCCAGCGAGCCATTCGACAATTTTTTCGCAATTGATGGCGCGCTTTCCTGGTTGGTAACGGGTGACAAATTACGCGAAGACATAATAAAATCGGTAAAGCGGTCTGGTATCGGAATGGTTCGAGAACGGTTTCGACTTCAAGACATTGCGCCTGCAGATGGTGAATTCAACTGGTCACCTCCGACGCATGACGATTTGCTTCGTCAGACTTACAAAAAGCACGGAATCGAGGTTCTGGAGATGAGCCACGACACGCCGGATTGGATGGGGAAGGTCGGAACATATCCAAAAAATCTCAAAAATTATGCCGATGCATGGAAACATATTGCGTCACAGTGGCAAGGCACTTGGGGTGCGGTTGAAGTGTGGAACGAACCGGACATTTTTTTTGGTGGTGATCTCCCTGCCGACCAATATGTTCCACTTGTCAAAACGCTGGCTTATCGTTTCCAAAAAGACAATGTTACCAAACCGCTGGTTGGTGGTGTCGTGGCAAATTACAACAAGGAATGGCACAAAACGGCAGCGGACAATAAGCTGCTTGATTACATTGACGTTTACAGTTTTCACACGTATGATCGGGCTCCGAACATGGAAAACATTGCCAAGCAATACCGTTATTGGCTGCGTGATAACGGTTATGCTAACATGCCGCTTTGGTTGACAGAATGCGGACGTCCCTGGAAAAAAGGTGTGGATAGACCGCCTGTCGAACAAGACTTGGAAAGCGTGACCGATATCGTTATGAAAGGCGTCGAATCAAAATGCTGCGGAATTGACAGGTATTTTCCGTTTGTGTTGCCGTATTACGAAGAAAACGACAACAATTTCGGTA
The DNA here is from genome assembly GCA_051660725.1 of Thermoguttaceae bacterium. Classification (GTDB taxonomy): domain Bacteria; phylum Planctomycetota; class Planctomycetia; order Pirellulales; family Thermoguttaceae; genus JAVBSX01. The sequence goes on along the minus strand of JBOFQC010000588.1, from coordinate 5,492 downwards.
TGCTTGACAAAAAGGGAACGCCGCTCCGTTCAATGGCTGGGTATTCGCAAATGGTCAAAGCATTGGCGCATCTTGATTACGTTGGAGATTTGAAGCCGGAAGCGTTCGCAATTGAAGGCTCTGATTCGCCGCAAGTTGTTCGAGCCCGTGTCTTTAGTGGCAAGAACAAAGAAACGCCACATGTTATTGTGTTGTATACCGGAAATATGACACCGTCAAAGTTGACAATGAAATTTCCAATACGAAAAGCTGAATCGGTGACAGGCGAACCCGTTTCAACCGAATCACTGCAAATAACGAACGGATTGACTTATTTCTTCGCTGACGTTCCGAAAGAAATGATTGACATGCAAACGGACGCAAATGAATTATTGAATTACACGAAAGAGCCGTTTGTACGCAAGCATAAAAAAATCGTTCCTTTTGTCATGACGTTTGATTTTGACAAATTAAAAGCAAACAGTGCCGGTTACATTGTTGACGCGGAAGAAGAGGCAAAAAACAATAACGTTTTACGTATTCCGTTGGTAAAACATGATTTGTCAGATTCCAAGCGAGGCGTAATAAATCATTTGATTGATGTTGCAATTTCACCCTCATCGTTGGCGGAATACGCAACTGTTTTTAAGCAAATCCAATTTGCATGTAAAAACAGCACTAACAAAATAAATTTTGTCAGCATACCGGATAAATCTGAACAAACCAATCGCAATGAATTCATTGTGATTCTTCCAGACGACATGGTGGAAACGGAAAAAATATTGTTGGATTTCACGGCAGTTACAGAACCTCCGCAAACTTCGTCGCACCCACCGTTTGTTGGTGACACCTTGAACATCTGCTTAATGCAAGAAGCGACGTTTAAGAATTTACTCGCTTGGAACCCAGATAATACCAGAATCCAGAACAATCCCGCTGACTGGCTGAAAGGCTGCTCGGCAAACGGTGTTCTGAAGATTGACGCCGGCGAAAACACCAGCGTCATATTTGACTGCAATTTCACGGAAGGGGACAAATGGTGTTACCCGAAATTTATGATTCCAAATGACTTACAGTTAAAAGATTGTAAAGGTGTCATTATCCGAGGACGTGCAACTGGGGAAACGACTCCGAGTTTTTTCCTGTTTGAAAAAGGGACTGAAGCCGGTTATCTCACTCCCAAACCGTTGTTTCCAGCTGACGGGAAATGGCACGCAGTAAAAATACTGTTCAGCGATTTGCAGCACTGCAGTGCAACGCCAATGGACAAAAATGGCAAACTTGATATCGAGGAAGTTGAATGCGTTTCCGCTGGTTTCAACACGAAGTCTGAAAAGGGAACACTGGAAATAAGTGATTTTTTATTCTTTCGCTAGTGCCTCGTCAAGATTATAATTTATTATTGAATCGCACTTTAGGGCGTTATACGCCGAGCAATTTATACCTGAACGGCATGTTCCTCGACGTATAACGCGGCTAACTATACCGGAGCCCGGCATGGGCGGTGCGCTTCGCGTGAAGTGAACCGCCTCCCGCTGGTCGGCTCGTAGTCCGAGTTTGTCAATGTTGGTTCTGATTATTTTTTGCACGCCCAATATTTGAAAACATGCAATTTATTCCGGACGACAGTATACAATTAAAAAGTTTACGCAAAATTTAGCTTATGCGGAACTAATACTTTTTAATTGCGTCTTTTGTTTTTACCGGGTCGGCTGGCCGCTCCGGTAACGTTTTCGGATCGATTTCCATACGACGCAGAACTTCTTCAATACCCCGTTCGAGCTGTAAATCCCTGCCTTCAAGTACCGATTTGGGGTCGTTTTCGACTTCAAAATCAGGCGTGACGCCGCTACCCTCAATGATGTATTTTCCGTTTTCGTCATTTGTGGCGTTAAGTGGCACCATGACCTGTCCGCCGTCAATTAACGGACCACGTCCGGAAATACCGACGACACCGCCCCAACTCTTCTTGCCGATTAACGAGCCGAGGCCAGCCTTGCGGAAGTAATACGGGAAAATGTCACCGTCTGAAGCCGAGGTTTCGTTTATCAAACAGGTGAGCGGACCATGAAATACAGTGCCTGGATACGTTGTCGGAGTTTCGCGAGTGCTGCCGAATCTGGTACCGAGCAATTTTTGATTCAACCGGATTATTATCCACTGCGAAATGTTTCCACCGCCGTTTGAACGGACGTCGACAACCATTCCTTCTTTTCGTAATTGCGGATAGAACCACTTAATGAACTCATAAGCACCGGCTGGTCCCATGTCCGGCACATGAATGTAACCGACACGTCCGTCAGTCGCTTTTTCAACCCGTTGCAGCCTGTCAAGCACAAAGTCGAGATAAAGCAGCGACGATTCGTCGAAAATCGGTTGATACGTGACTTTTCTCGCACCATCAAGCGTCGGTTTATCATTAACAGTCAAAGTTACCGGGTCGGTTTTATTTTCCAACAAATAATACGGGTTATCGTTTCCGAGTAGTTCTTTTCCGTCAATTTCCAGGATGTAATCGCCGAGCGAAATGTCTACTCCAATTGCGGAAAGCGGTGCCCGATACTTCGGTTCCTGATTCTGGCCCTTGAAAATCTTGCTGATTTTATATCGGTTGGCTTCTTTATCCAACTCGAACCTTGCACCCGGCAAGCCGACTTTTGCCCGCTTCGGTATCGTGAAGTCGCCGCCTTGAATATAAGCGTGTCCGACGTTTAGTTCGGAAACCATTTCGCCGAGTAAGTAATTCAAATCGCTTCGGTGTGCAACATACGGAAGCAGCGTGCGGTATTGGTCGCAAATCGCTTTCCAATCGTAACCGTGCATATTTTTCACGTAGAAAAAGTCACGGAACTTGCGGCAAGTCTCGTTGAAAATTTCTTCCCACTCTTCAACCGGCACCCTGTCAACCGAAAGATCGGAAGTTGGCAACGTTACTTGCGTCTGCGGAGCAGTATTTGCGTTGCAAATTTTAACCGAGCCGCCGGTACCGAAGATAATCTTGCTTCCGTCCGGCGAAAGCGAATACGAACCGGCTCCGTCCGTGAGCTTTGTTTCCTTGCGTTCTTTCATGTCGAAAATCCTAATTGACGGACTTTCGTATGATTCCCGACCATTAAACGATGCACCGGTTTGAACGTAAAACAGGAATTTATCAGTTGCACCGAGTTGACCGTAATTTTCCGAGCTTATCGGAACACGAACAACACGTCCGGCAAGTCCGTCCAAGTCAATTTTCGTTTTGTTGAAAACGCCGTTATTTTTCTTTCCGGTTTCTGAGTCCGATTTGTTTTCGGCATTATTCTCAGTAGAATTAGCCGTTTGGTTTTCAGTGCTCTTTTCGTCTTTGATTTCGGGTTTTTTGATTTCCACTTCGTCACTTTGCGGCCCAAACGGGTCGGCAACGTCTTTGCGGAGTGCCAAAACAAACGCGCCGACATTTCTGTTTCCGGCAAAGTTCCACTCGAGCGAACTGAGTTGCGGAGCAAATTCATGTCGTGCGAGATAATACAAGTAGTTTCCGTTCGGGTCCCAGCAAGGTGAAAATTCGCTGATGTTCGGACCGGTAACTCTATGTAACTCACGAGTTTCAACGTCCCAAAGATAAATCGAGCTGAAACCGTTTTCGTCGTTGAGTGTAAGGGCCAAATACCCACTGCATGGCGACCAAGCGTAATCCGGTGAACCGCCGTTTTTGTCGTACACAACTTCAACGGGTTCGCCTTTTTTATAACCGGTTCTCGAATCACCGTCTTGGAAATCCGCTGTTGGCACAATGTAAAGTCGGCTGTTACTGTCCGTGATGCCGATAAATTTTCCGTCCGGCGACCAAGTTGTACCGTTTAACATGCTGGCGAAACAGTCGGTGAGTTGCTCCGGTTTCGAATCACCGGACTGCTCAACAACGTAAATCTGGTCTTCGCCTGTTGAGTCGGAAATAAACGCTATTTTCGAACCGTCAAAGGACCAGACTGCATCCCTGTCATGTGCGCCGGAAGTTTGCGTCAGATTTCGCACCGCACCTTTTTCGGCGGGAACGGCGAACAGGTCACCTCGTGCAATAACGGCTGCTCTTTTTCCGCCCGGAGAAAGCGAATACGACTCGATGTTTCCGCTTACATTGTAGCGGGAAGGACGCATTGCCAAGCCGTCGTGCGGAACCTGAATCGGAATGTCACGAATTTCGCCGTTTTCAGCGTTGAACATTTTCAGTTCGCCGCCAAATTCGTAAACGATTTTCGAGCGGTTATCTGAACTTGCCCAGCGGACGTCCCAATCTTTCGAATCGGTGATTTTAGTGACCGCTTCGGTTTTTATGTCGTATTTGTAAAGGTTGAGCGTTCCGTCACGGTCAGAAACGAAATAAATTGCGTTGCCGATCCACATCGGATCACGTTCAGTTCTCGGACTAACAGCGATTTTTTTGAATGAATAATCGGCCAAATCGAAAATCGCCAAGTATTGTGCCCAGCCCCCTTCGTATCTTTTCCAAGTACGGAAGTCGCGGAAAAGCGGCGAATAAACGATTTTCTTACCGTCTGGTGAGAAATCGCCGGCTCCGGCAGTTGGCATTGGCAATTTTTCCGGCAGTCCGCCGTCTACGCTTACTTTGTAAAGGGCGCCGAGTTCTGTTACACCGTTAGAATCACGAAGCGAACGGAACAGGACGTATTTTCCGTCCGGCGTCCAACCGTATACAATATTGTCGTAACCACGACGCGGCGGGAACGGACCCTGAGCCGGATAAAATGTAAGTTGTTTCGGAGCACCACCTTCTGCCGGAATAACGTAAACTTGCTCGTCTCCGTCATATTGACCGGTGAAAGCGATCCATTTTCCGTCCGGGGAGTATTTTGGAAAGAGTTCCAACCCTTCATGAGCGGTCAGACGTTTCGCAATTCCTCCTTTTGTTTTTACACTCCAAAGGTCGCCGCCGTAAACGAAAACCACATCGTACCTGTGAATGTCGGGAAAGCGTAGCAGCTTGGTGTTCTTACCTTCCGGGGCTGGAGTCGGCGAAATAAGCGGCACTTCCGGTTTTTTCGGGGCGGTTGATTCAAAAGTTTTCGGAGCAACAACTGGTGCCGACTCTTCAGTTTGAGTGAGTTGCTGTTCGACAACTACTTCAACTTTAATGCTAATTATTTCTTCTTTAGAGGATTCTTGCGTATTTTCCAATTCGTCTTCGTCATCTCCGTCTTCGTCACCTTCCTCGTCGTCATCTCCTTCTTCTTCTATTTCTTCGTTGCCCGATTCTTCAGGAGACGTAATTGTTGGTTGCACTGGTTCCGTCTGCTCTACTGGCGCGAGAGTCGGTTCTGGCTGCGCTGGTTCCGGCTGCTCAGCAGGTGTGGGAGTCGGTTCTGGCTGCGCTGGTTCCGGCTGCTCAACTGGTGCGGGTGTCGGTTCTGGTTGCGCTGGTTCCGGCTGCTCAACTGGTGCGGGAGTCGGTTCTGGCTGCGCTGGTTCCGGCTGCTCAACTGGTGCGGGAGTTGGTTCTGGCTGCGCAGGTTCCG
>JBOFQC010000587.1:0-5134 GCA_051660725.1 Thermoguttaceae bacterium | reverse complement strand
AAATACAGTTGAGAAACTTTCGCCGCTGGAAGTAAGTTCCCGGTACCTTGAACATATTCGAAACGCTTGGGACGAAGCGTTTACGCAGTTTCCGCTTGCCGAGCAAGACGTTATTATTACGCTTCCCGCTTCCTTTGACGAAGTTGCGCGTGAACTGACAATTTCCGCTGCAAAACTTGCCGGACTTCCCAAAATCGTGCTATTAGAAGAACCGCAAGCGGCATTTTACGCTTTCATATACAAAAATAAATCTTTTTTACCGGCGAATTCCAAAATTCTGGTTTGCGACATTGGCGGCGGCACAACGGACTTGACACTTATTCGGACCCGCTTGGCCGAGAATGGTAAAATCCGTTTTCACAGAGTTGCGGTTGGTGAACACTTGATTCTTGGCGGAGACAACTTCGACCTTGCGCTTGCTCATTACGTACAGAATCGGCTCGCAGCGGAAAATATGATTCCGAAAAATGCGGAAACCGAAAACGGAAAACGGCTCCCGCTTCGTATCTGGTCCGTGCTTGTTCGGCTCTGCTGCCAATTGAAAGAGCAGATGTTGGGCGATTCTTCGCCTGAAAAAACCACTATTACAATTCCGGGGCTTGGCTCGAAGCTAATTGGCGGAAGTCTGCAAATTGAGATTACACGTGAAGAAGTTCGGAACATGATTCTGGACGGCTTTTTTCCCCAAGTGCCGCTTGATTCCAAGTCGGCAAAGCACCGGAGCGGCTTCCGGGAATTCGGTTTGCCCTACGCTTCAGATGCGGCGGTAACGAAACATTTGGCGCAATTTCTTACTGCGCACCGTTTTTCGGGAGACGAGCCGGGTGAGATTCACCCCGAATCAACCGACCCGGCCCGACCTGATGCCGTGTTGTTTAACGGAGGTGTATTTGCTGCAACGGCTCTGAAAGAACGGTTACTCGAAGTAATAACAAGCTGGTTCAGTCCGTGTCCGGCTCCGCTACTGCTTGATAATCCGCGGCTAGACTTGTCCGTTGCTCGGGGTGCTGCTTATTACGGGTTGGTAAGACGCGGCAAAGGTGAACGAATCAGTGCGGTACTTGCGAGAACATATTATATTGGTGTCAAAGACGTAGGAAAAGAATCCGTACATGCTAATTCAGAAACGGAAATAAAAGCAGAATCAGAGTCAGAAGCAAAATCACAAAAAGAAAAAGAAGCAGAAACGCCAAATAATGTTTCCGAAAGTGGAGAAGCTAAAGATTTTGGAGAAGAAACCGGAGTACAAAATTCCGAAATTACGCCTGAAAATCAAAAACACGAAAAAGAAGCAGAATCAACCGATTCAGGAATCCAAAAGCAAAAAGCGATTTGCTTGATACCGGCAAGTATTGAACCGGATCAGGAAGTTATTTTGGAAAAACCCGAGTTTGAACTTTTAATTGGCGAACCGGTTTCGTTTCCTCTTTTCGTTTCAAGTTTACGGCTTACGGACCGGCCCGGTGAACTTTTCGACGTGTCAGTTGAACAGTTCACGGCTTTACCGCCGATTCGAACCGTGTTGAAAACACGCAGGAAAAACAAAGGCTTGATTCGAGTAAGGTTACGTGTCAGACTCACGGAAATCGGCACGCTTGAGCTTTTTGCCGAGGAAATCATGCCGGAAAACGTAGCGGAGCGGACAACGTCCAAACTGGCGACGTGGAAGCTGGAATTTGACGTGCGAAGTGCAACGCATACGGAAATTGACGCTCACCAATCAGAAGCAGAAGCGGACGGTTTTTTCGACGAATCGGTTTGGGCCGAAATGGAAGCGTGTATCAGGCGAACTTTCTTAAACGGCGAAAAAGCGTCCAATCTTGTAAAAAATCTGGTCGAAACGTCTGGAGTTGAACGCGGCAATTGGCCGACTTCGCTTTTGCGTCGCATTGGACAGGCTCTCATGGAAAATGAAAGTGGCCGAAAAATAAGTGCTGAACACGAATCACGCTGGTTGAATTTACTCGGTTATTCTTTTAGGCCCGGTTTCGGCTTTGCATTGGATGATTACAGAATCGACCAATTTTGGAAAACGATTCAGGGTACGCTTGTGCATAACGGAGCAAACGTCCGACTTCAGTGGTGGATACTGCTTCGTCGAATCGCGGGCGGACTTTCGGCAGGGCAGCAGAATTCGCTTTGCCAACCGCTTTTGGTTAATGTTCGGGCACTTCACAAGCAGGTTTGCGAAGGACGCGGCAGGGGTAGTGACCTTGATTTAGCGACGCAGGAAGGGGCAGAAATCTGGCGGCTGCTCGGTTCACTTGAGTTATTACCAATTGAGACGAAATTGGAACTTGGCCGAATGATTCTTGACTTGGCTGGAAAAAAGCGAATGGAGCCGGTTTACGATGCGGTAATCTGGGCACTCGGCAGAATCGGGGCGAGAACGCTTCTCTCCGGTCCGTTGAATTTAGTGATTTCCAACAAAATAGTGTCCGACTGGGCGAGACAGCTGATAAAAATTGGAAAAAATCGGCAAATCGACTACTTCGCGATGATGGAGTTGGCAAGAAAAACAGACGACCCATACCGTGATTTGCCGGAAAATGTAAGACAGGAAGTGATTGCGTACCTGTACAAATCGGATGCACCGGCCCATTTTATACGTTTGGTGGAAAACTGTGACAAACTCGACGAGCAGGAACAAAACCTTATTTTCGGCGAATCGCTCCCAATTGGGTTGAGAATCGCATAAAAATTCTAGTCGACAACATAAAACTCGAAAAGTCGGAATAAAATTCGAGCCGACGGCGTAAGTCGTCGGTTATACACATTGTTCCGAAAATCAGCGGGCCTTGACCCAATTGCAGGATGCGTATAAACTTTACAGAGGGAATTTTCATTCTAATTGGAATTATTGACATTTCTACACTTAGGTGGCGAAAGTTATAAAGACAGCAGAAAATACTTTTTTCGCCGTGATAGATTCATTTTATAACATACAGCTAACGCCTAAAGCCTAAATCCTTTATATGCAATTTTACGAACGTGTTTTTGAGGTTGTTGGTGATTCGTTCAACAACTTTACCAGATGGATCGAAACAAAAATAACTTCGTTATTTGGTTCTTCGAACGCCCGCTACATAAAAAAACTGGCACCAAAGATTGCCGCAATCAACGAGATAGAGCCTCGTTACATGGCAATGTCGGACGAAGAGTTACGGAACCAAACCGTGCTTTTCAGGGAACGGCTGAGAAAAGGTGAAACGCTTGATGACATTCTTGTCGAAGCGTTTGCGGTGTGTCGTGAAGCAGGACGCCGCGTTATCGGTTTAAGGCACTACGATGTGCAGTTAATGGGCGGTATGGTTTTGCACAGCGGGGCAATTGCCGAAATGGTAACCGGCGAAGGAAAAACGCTTGTCGCCACGTTGCCGGCATATTTAAACGCACTGGACGGAAAAGGTGTTCACGTTGTCACGGTAAACGATTACTTGGCCCGCCGCGACATGGAGTGGATGGGACCGCTTTACATGTCTCTTGGTTTGACGGTTGGTGCGATTCAAGGAAACATGCCCAATGAAGGGCGGCAAAAGGCGTACCGCTGCGACATTACATACGGCACGAACAATGAGTTCGGTTTCGATTATCTGCGTGATAACATGCGATATGCCGCACAGGGAGATGACCGTTACGACAAGCATCACCAACAAGTGCAAGGGCGGTTGCATTACGCAATCATTGACGAGGTTGACAATATTTTAATCGACGAGGCCAGAACACCGCTTATTATTGCAGGGCCGGCACACGACGACGTTTCCCGTTACCGCGTTGCCGACAATATTGCCCGGCAATTGACAAAGGGGGTCGATTTCGAGGTCAACGAAAAGGAACACTCCGCGCACCTTACGGATGTTGGTGTCAGAAAGGCGGAACACTTAGCTGGTGTCGAATCTTTTTACACTGCCGGAAACATGGAGTGGCCGCACTTGATTGATAACTCGTTGCGAGCTCACCACTTGTACAAGCTCGACGTGAATTACATGATTGACGGCGACGAAATCGTAATAGTTGACGAATTCACCGGACGACCAATGCCAGGCAGAAACTGGAGTGACGGGCTGCATCAGGCCGTTGAAGCGAAAGAAAAAGTGCGGGTTAAAGAGGAAAACCAAACTCTTGCGACGATTACGCTGCAAAATTTCTTCAAGTTGTACGACAAAATCTCTGGAATGACCGGTACCGCAATGACCGAAGCGGCGGAATTCTGGAAGATTTACAAACTCGACGTAATTGCGATTCCGACAAACCGGGGATTACAGCGTATTAATTTCCCGGACATGATTTACCGGAGTGAAAAGGAAAAATACCACGCAATTGTAGATGAAATCGAACGGCTCAACAAATGGGACATACTCGATTTAGGTAAAGAGCAGGAACTTTGGGGAACAATTGAGAAGGAAACAGACGATTTTATCGAATTCTTACCTCGCGGTGCCGGCAAACACGCCGTTGAAAAAATCGAGAAGAAGAATATTAAGGGAATTTCGTACAAAGGGCGTCCGATTCTGGTTGGTACCGTTTCAATTGAGCGGAGCGAACTTATTGCCAATATGTTGGACCGAAAAGGTATTCCGCATCAGGTTTTAAATGCCAAGCATCACCAGCGTGAGGCGGAAATTATTTCGCAGGCAGGTAGAAAGGGAGCGGTCACAATTGCGACGAACATGGCGGGCCGTGGAACCGACATTATTCTTGGTGGTAATCCCGAGACAATGGCGTGGGGGATTCTTCAAAGTAAGTATCCGACACGTCTTGACGTTCCGCAGGATGAATGGAACGCTCTCGTTAACGAAATAGAACAACGTGAGCAGATGAAGCCCGAGGGACAGCTGGTCCGTACAATGGGCGGCCTGCATATTATCGGAACCGAAAGACACGAAGCACGACGTATTGACCTCCAGTTACGTGGTCGGTGCGGACGGCAAGGTGACCCCGGAAGCAGCCGATTCTTCTTGTCGCTTGAAGACGATTTGATGCGTATTTTCGCCGGTGAATGGGTTAAGAAAATAATGACAATGCTCGGCATGGAAGAAGGCCAGGCAATTGAAAGCCGAATGGTGTCACGACGTATTGAGGGCGCACAGAAAAAAGTTGAGGAACGTAACTTTGACATCCGCAAGAATCTGCT
>JBOFQC010000586.1:0-1514 GCA_051660725.1 Thermoguttaceae bacterium | reverse complement strand
ATACTATTATTAATTTTTGTTAATATTTTGAGTTAAATTTTATTTTTACATTTTATGTTATAATTCTATTTTAGTTTTAGTAATTTTGTCGTAGTTTTGTCATTTTTATATTTTAAGTAATAAAAATGTGGAAAAAATGTTTCGCATCGAAATGAATGGCTCTGATTTGCCGAAAGTCGAAGTGATCCATCCAGCTGGTGAATACTTCCACTGTTGTGATGGCATTTTTTATGACAAAGCAACAAACAAAATTTACATTGCCGACTCCGCTGCAAATGCCGTTCATGCGTTCAAACCTGTGGCAGCAGGTGAAAAAGCTGTTTTTGAAACGATTTGGGAAAACGCGAACACTGACGGAAATGATGGTCTCCTCGATCAGCCGTGTGAACCGATTGTGATGGGAAATAAACTTATTCTCGCCAATTTCGACTGGGCGTTTCCTGAACTACTAAATACGGAAACCGATATTCCCGCCACTCTGTCTGTCATTGAATTGAAATAAGAGCTTTTCGGATTAGCACGCTTTCTGATTAGCACGCTTTCTTAGAAAGCGATTGCAGCCAACTTTCCAGCGAGCCGCCAATGTAAATTGGCGGTTTCGTTTGGCGAGCCGGTGCGTGAGCACCAGAATAAATAAAATGATGCCTGCGTTCCCAACAATAATTAGAGGTGCCCATTCATGAAAATCAAAGAGTTTGTTGCTAACTTTAAACGAATCAAAGAGATGGGATTTGTTTCGTCCAAACGTCGCGGTCCAACTGGAATCGGCTATACATTAGAAACACTACTTGGCATTTCCGAGAACAATAATGCGCAGCCGGACATCGAAGGAGCAGAGCTCAAAGCTCATCGAACTAAGGGCAAAAGCATGATAACGCTTTTCACGTTCAACAATAAAGCGTGGAAAATGCCGCCGCTTGAAGCTGTAAAACAATATGGAAGCTTGGACAAAGACGGACGACAGGGGTTGTATTATACAATGTCGCTTAAGCCGAACAGTGCCGGACTGTTTTTGGACGTTACTAATAAAGAAATATCTGTTCGGCATGTTGCAGGACAGATCATTGCTACATGGCAACACGAAACGCTCGCAGAACGCTTTTTACACAAACTACCGAAACTCGTTTTTGTGTCCGCTTTTACAGAGGAACGAGATGGCGTGGAATACTTTCATTTTTATCGTGCGCAATTGATGCAAGGAACATCGCCTGAATTGTTGGCCGACCAATTCCGCGCCGAAAACATCCTTGTTGATCTGCGGCTACACGACAAAGGAACAATGGCGAGAAATCATGGAACCGGTTTTAGAACTTATGAAAACAAATTGCCTTTGCTTTTTAGTAACATTAAAGACTTATGAAATACAAGGTTGAAAGAAATATACATTACGATTTTTTAGGACAATCTTATGCAACATTTTATCCCAATCTGCATAAGTATCCCGCGACGATGTTACCGCAAATCGGAATTGATATACTGAAAGAATTTGACTCAACAAAAGGATGGTTGCTCGA
>JBOFQC010000585.1:0-3882 GCA_051660725.1 Thermoguttaceae bacterium | reverse complement strand
TGGCCTTAACTTCGGTTCGGCAAGTTCGAACCTGTGTACCACTCCGAGATGAACTTTGCCGACTTCGGTTTCGTCGTCGTTGATAAGTCCAACGCAACTCTCGGCATACGGCGAATCGATTACAACTTCTTCATGCAATTCGCGTCTGAGTCCTTCGTTATAAAGGTCAAGCTTGGTGTTTTCAGAGTTGGCGTCATCTTGTGAATCAATCGAAGATATGTGTCCGCCGATTCCAATGCTGTGTTTGTGATGCAACCGACCTTCACTCTGACCTTTGCCGCGAACATATCTGAATACGTATACTTTACCTTGCTGATCGGTATGCGAAAAAATCAGGTACGGTATCAATTGCTTGAACGACGGATCTGTTTCCGCTTTGTCACGCGAAAGAAAACTGACATTTTCAGGAAGCAAAAGCACATTTCTATATGCCGCAACGTCTTTGCAGAAACCTTGAAAATAACCAATTTGTTCGAATTTCGAACGGGGAACGACGAGAACTTGTTCGATCATTATTATATTCTTACTGATGTTTTCAACAGACTTGAACCTCGACTTTTCCAAACAAAGTGAAAATGAGTCGCAAAAGTCGAGGAACGCGCGAGTACTTGGTTTATACTGTAACCCGGCATAAATTGCGCGAAGATCAATGATATTCGATGAGTGAATGGATTCGATTGGCTTTAAGTTTTTCGCGACCTTTCAACTCGGCCAGTTCGATAAGGAATAAAGCACCAGCGACCTCTGCACCTTGATTTTCTATCAATTGACGGCAAGCGTCCATTGTACCGCCGGTTGCAAGAAGGTCGTCAACCAAGAGTATTCGACTACCCGGTTGCACAGCGTCTTCGTGCATTTGGATTGTGTTTTGCCCGTATTCCAGTTCGTAGGAAAGCGAAACCGTTCTAAACGGCAACTTGCCAGGTTTACGAATTGGCACCAAGCCGACACCAAGTCGCACAGCAAGTGGAGCGGCGAAAATAAACCCACGCGCTTCCGGGGCAGCGATGAGATCAATTTTTCCCCAATCTTTTACGGCATCAGCCATTTGGCTTATTGCCTCGGTATACGCTTCCGGATCCTCAAGCAGCGGAGTGATGTCGCGAAAATGTATTCCTGGTATCGGAAAATCAAATACTGAACGGATGTGGTCGGTTAATTTCATAATAACTAAATTGAGGTTAGTCGCCGACTGTACCGGCGGTACACCCGGAAGTTTCGGTGAGTACACCTCCACTTCCGGCTCGTGTTGGTACTTTTATTTTCGAGTGTTTTAACACAGTGCTTCGTGAACGGTTTTTAACAGCTCGGGAATTTCTAACTTTTGCGGACATTTTTCTGCGCAAGCTCCGCATTCTGTACAATTGTCGGCCCGTTTTTCTGGTGTCATCATTGAATAAAAAATCTTGTTGAACTCCTGTGTTTTCGGCAACGCTTTCAAATTGTTATACGCTCCGAAGTTCAACGGAATATCAACTCCAACAGGGCACGGCATACAATACAAACATTTTGTGCAACGAATCGGAACGTTTTTTTCGTACTCTTCCTGAAGTTTTTTGATTACGATTCGCTCCTGTTCGGACAGGTTGCCAACGGTGCCACGCTCAGCAATTTTCAGATTTTGCTCCAACTGCGTCATGTCGGACATGCCACTTAAAAGAAGTGACACCTCACTTTTGTCCCACGTCCAGCGGAGCGCAAGATCAACTGCATTACACCCTGCTTCTGAAATGATATTGGCCATTTTTTCAGGCGGATTCGCAAGTACACCGCCGAAAAGCGGTTCCATTACAATAAGCGGTATCCCTTTTTGTGTAACATACTCAACTCCCGCAGTGCCAGCCTGAATTTGCTCGCAAACGTAATTGTACTGAAGCATACACGCTTCCCAGTCGAAATAATCGACAATTTCCTTGAACAGTTCGAAACTGTCATGAAATGAGAAACCGATTCTGCCGATTTTGCCTTCAGCTTTTTTCTTTTCCGCCCAGGAAATTACGTCGAGTTTCTTTACTTTTTGCCAAATCGATTTATTTAGACAGTGCAAAAAATAAACATCAATACAATCCGTTTTCAGATCGGTTAACTGTTCCGTAAGGCATTTATCGAGATCGGAAACACTTTCAGCCCCCCAGAGTGGCAACTTAGTCGCAAGTGTAACTTTTTGCCTATATCCGTCTGTCAGTGCGGCACCAACTACTGCTTCACCGTGACCAGAATGGTAAACCTTTGCGGTGTCAACATAATTTATGCCAGAATCGATACCGTAGCGAATCATACGCAACGCTTCGGGTTGATTCACTGGGCCGTCCGGTTTTCCATCAGTTGTCGGCAAACGCATACAACCGAACCCTAGAACCGACATTTGTTTTTGCGTTTTACCAAATTGACGATATTTCATTGTTTTTTCTATTCAATTACTCCAATACACGAAAGTACACCGTAGCACGGCATGTTCTTTATGCCTGAACGGCAGGTTCCTCGGCGGTAACCATGCCTTGCCTCAAAATAAACGTTGACAGAGATTCCAAAGAAAAAGCGGTTTACGCTAAATCTCTGTCTTCGAACAATAATAATGACAGTGCTAGTGCCATGAGGCAGTAAATTACTGAATAAGCAGCAGCAACTCCGACATACGACCACGGCAGCGACCTGTTCATTGCAATTGCGGATTCCATACTGAAGTGGTCCAATACAGGCAAAACAGCACAAGACAGCTCTCCGATAAACGCAACCATTGGAAGTTGTCCAACCGACGACTGCACGATTTGCGGCACAAGGTGGCCTAAAATGTAAATCGTAAAGGAAATCGTAAGGTTCGGCAAAAGCGAAAAACGAGTCGAAATCGCAACCGCAACGGCTGCCAAAATCATTGTTTCAAGATAGGCTAATACAAGGCCGGGCAAAATGGAAACAATTTTTTGTAGACACTCAATCGCAGTTGGAATCTCTTTTGCCGATTCACGAGCGTCATACACAACTTTATATGAAATCGTGTTAGTGAAGAAAATCGCTAAAATCAAGAATAAAATCGAGACAGCGATCATTACGCCGACATACTTACCAATGATAAAACTACGTCTGCCAACCGGCTTGGCCAAAATCATTAAAGCAGTCTTGCCCTCAATTTCATCGGCAATTGAGGAACTTGCGGTCCAAATAGCAAGAAACACCGCGAACAATTTGATCAAAGTCAAGCCTTGTGTGATTACAAGAACAATGTCTTCGCCAAGAGTGTTGTACGGAATAAATAGGAAAATGAACAGCGCGAAAAGTCCCAGCGAAGTCAGAATCATAAAAAGAGGCTGCATAATCGCTTCTTTCGCTGTAACCCATGCAATCGCACCAATTTTTGGGAAAATCGCACGAAATGCGAAAACGGCGATAACAAACAGTATCACAATTACCAGTGCGCCGAGGTCAATCCAGCGGAGTGCTTTAACCCAAGATGGTAATGTGTTCCAGTTTAAAAAACTAAAAAAACAGGTAGTTGAGATGTCTGAAAACAAGTTATTTGCGTTCATTTTTTCGGAACCGGCGATTAAATTATTGACAAATTATAGTATACTGAGAAGAAGTATTTTACATTAGCCAAGTGAAAAAAACAAGGGTCGGAGATTTTTTGACATGAAAAAAATGAGTTCTTACGTTATATGTGCGGCAATGCTGTATCCATTCTTTCTCACGCTTGTATATTTCGTAGTTTTGGCAAAGTTCGACCCGATGTTACAAAAAAGCACGTTTTTCTTTGGCAAGATTATTCAGTTCGCTTTGCCCGTTTTTTGGATCGGGTGGATTTTGCGTGAAAAATGGATGCTGCGCAAGTTCTCGTGGCGGGGTGTGCCTGAAGGCATCGTGTTTGGTGCAGCCGTTTTCGTAGTA
>JBOFQC010000584.1:0-3378 GCA_051660725.1 Thermoguttaceae bacterium | reverse complement strand
CAGACAGATAACAATGAGGATAATAGAAAAACAAAGAATCGTAACAAGAGTTAACGATCTGGTACGGGTTGCATTTGTTAAATTTCGCCATTTTTCAATATCAAAATCTACAGCAAGAATTGCTTCGACATTTCCATTTTGGTCATACAGAGGTGCTGCGCCTGTCAGAAAAGTGCCATAAAGTGATGAAACAATTTCCGCATCCATTGTATTGATGCCTTGGAACGCCAATTCATAGGCATCATACCACGCATGGATGGTTCCTGCTTCGTCATCAAAATAAGGAGTGAACGGGGGGTCGCCAACTTCGATTTTTGTGTCTATTTTTCCATCGCCATTCACATCGGAGGGGCAGGAGATAATGAATTCCAATTTTTTTTCGCTCAAATCACCTATTAACCGACATGTGTAGACGTAAAGGAGCATATCCATGTCTTGGCACCACTGCTTGTGTGATTCAAGAATTTCTTCATAGGCTTCTTTTCCTTCCGGGTGTTCTTCAAGTGGTGCAAGGATTTTCGAGTGCCCCATCTTTTGGGTTTGTTCGGCAAAAATTCTCTTAATCTCACGAAGCGAGCTTTTCCAAGCGAGAACATGCGCCGTATTCCATTCCTGAATTTGCCTGCATCCGGCACCAATTGCGATTAGAAGAATCATCCACGCACCGGCAAGTAAGACCCACTGTTTTTTCAAGTATAACCAGATTGATACAACACCAAGAATCGCACAAAACACAAGCGAAATAACAATAAAATCTTTTGATGTCGGAATAAAACTTGTCCAGTTAAACCAATGCTCATTCGCTATTTCCGAAACCAAAACATCGGCTCCAATCATATAGTTTTGACCGGATGGAGTGGTAAATCGGCTAATACAAGTTTTGGTAAGTCCATAAGAATCCTCGCTTACATTCCAGCGAGAGATGCCATCTTTTGAAGTTGCAGCAAGCTCTGGAAAATTTTCGTTTGGGATATACTCCAAAAAGAACGGTTCGATATCATTGAAAACGGTCATATAGTACCGTCCTTCAATGTCAATAAACGCATACAAGTACTTCGTTTTATACTTTTCGCACAGGTCACGAGCAAGATTACGGTATTTGTGATGTTCCTGTGGGGTAATTGCATCAGCGGAAATCGCCCTGTCGAAAAAATCTGAAGGGATTTTTGAATTCAGATTGTCAATGGCACTGAGTATACGCTGGTCAACATCAATATTGACTCTATCGGCATGATAAGAAAACAGGGCATAGCAGAGACAAATTATTATGCCGAGAAACACAAACAGGATTATTATTCTTTTTGTAGGCAGATATTGCACTGTTCTCATTGGCTCTGTACTTTCTCAAAAATCCCAAGGGGGCGGCTAAGGTTTGAACTTAACTTATGCAAATTTGCATTTTACTCTGCAAAAACGAGCGTCAAATGAATGTAAAATGATCTGGAAGTATTTATTGTTTATCAAATGGAGTTTACTTCCCAGCTATTTTTTGCGTTTTTTGACCAATGCGGCAACTTCTTGTTCCATAACCCGGCCCGGTTTGAAGCTGACGACGGTTTTGGCAGGAACCTTGACTTTTTCGCCGGTCTTCGGGTTTTGGGCAATTCTGGGAGCGCGGTGCTTGACCCCGAACACGCCGAAATTACGAAGCTCAATCCGGCCTGCTTCTACTATTGTCTCGATTATTACGTTCAGCGTTTCCTGAACCATTTGCTTGGTAACGACTTGCGGCAGCTCCAAACGCTCCGCGATTGTTTTGATAATGTCTCGTTTTTGGCTCATTTTTTTGTCCTTTTTATTTGATAAGTAGTTTGCCCACAACCTATTACAGCTGAGTTATTATAGCCGATACCGCACGAAAATCAAGGGTCTTGCGAAGATGGTTATTATGCTTAAGCCGAAGCACCACCGTTTGCGTTCCGGTTCAGGTTAGATGGATAAAGATGCGTTTTTTCATCACTCGGCACGTAAGTTATCTCGCATTCGAAAGGTGTTGTTCTGCCTTTTTTGCCGCAACGTACTCCCTAATACAACACCGCTGTCTTGCCTGTATTTTACCGGTTCGCAAACTTTTTTGTTTAAAAAACCCATTTTTTAGGCGTTTTCTATACTGACAGAAATTTTTTCTACGGGGTGACTTGCAACTCGTTTCCATTTGTGGCAAAATGCTTCTCGCTGTTGGGAATTTTCCCACAGTTTCGTCGTATGTGCCCGCTGGTTAGTAATTTCCGGCGAGAGTCGGCAGGCGAAGGAGGAGCGTGTTTAGCGGGCAGGCCAACAAACCAGCGGAAAGCTAAACATTGCAAACCTGTAGCCACGATTCAAAGCGTTTTATTCTAAAAGCGTTGGCATTTTATCATCGTCGTCCGGTGGGCGGCAACAGGGCTGGACTGCTTACTAATAGCCAGCACAAGGAGACAAAGACCATTTTTTAGCACGTTCCGTTTTTCCGCGAGGAAACTCCGTAATCGCTAAGATAGTCTTTGGACTTTTGAACCTGAAGCCATTCTATTTCACCGCCCATTTCTATCTCTGCGCTTGCGCCGTTTTCTTGCATTTCCCCCCTCTCTACCAACCTATTTCTATGCGCATTATCGACTTACACACTTGGAACCGGCGAGAACATTTTCTGTTTTTCAGCCGGTACACCAACCCATTCACAGGATTTACGGTGAATGTTGACTGTTCTCACCTTTACGATGACGCCAAGCGTGAAAACTTCTCGTTTTCGCTCGGCTACCATTTTGCGGCCATGCGTGCTGTGAACGCTGTTGAAAACCTGCGAATCCGTATCGAAAACGATGTACCGGTGCTGTATGACACCATTCATCTGTCCACAACTGTGGCCCGTGAGGATGGGACGTTTGGATTTTCGCACCACCCATTTACGCCAGATTTTCAGGAGTTTTTGCGGCAAGGGGCGGCGGAATTCCAGCGAGTCCGCAATTCGAGAGAACTTTTCAACGGCTACGGTGGCAATGACACCATTTATTGCACGGTACTCAAGGATTTGGTTTTTACGTCGTTTGAACACGCACATAATGCCGATGCGAAATCAACCGTGCCGCTTTTAGCGTTCGGCAAAGTGTTTCGTGACGGCAATGCTCGCAAAATGCCCGTGTCACTTCACTTTAATCATGCCGTCGCCGATGGGAAGGATGCTGCCGAGTTTTATGCGAATTTTCAAGGTACCATAAACACAATCACAACATTTTAGTACCATCAAAGAAAGGAGACTTATTTATGTCCCAAACCTACTCCCCCAAAAGATTTACAAACATTGGCCTGCTTCGCAAACTCGACTTTCCGCTGCTGATTAAATTACTTGAAACGTACAAAGATTTTTTTGACGCGCAGCCCGGCTTCCAGTGGGCGGCG
>JBOFQC010000583.1:0-1887 GCA_051660725.1 Thermoguttaceae bacterium | reverse complement strand
CGTGGCGAAGAAATGGGTATCTGGCTGCTTGACACTTACGGAAACATGACGTTGTTGCACGAAGACGCACCCGGCTGTTACGACCCGATGCCACTAGCGCCGATGACACCGCCCCCGGTGATTGCCAGCCGAATCGATTTAACTGACACGAACGGTTACTTTTACGTCTCTGATGTTTCAAAGGGGTTCGGAATGGAAAAAGTTGATCCGAAAACAATCAAGTACGTCAGAGTCGTCGAATCGCCGGAAAAACGGTTCTGGACAGCCCCGGCTTGGGACGGAGGAACCGGTCAACAAGCACCCGGTATGGCGTGGGACGATTTTAATAATAAGCGGATTATTGGTTCTGCTGAAGTGGAAAGTGACGGAAGTATTTTCTTCACGTTGCCTGCTGACACCTTTGTATATTTGCAGTTGCTGGACGAAGACGGAAAAATGATCCAATCAATGCGAAGCGGCACAATGGTACGGCCTGGCGAAACTAACGGCTGCTTCGGCTGTCACGAAAGTCGGTTGGAAACGCCGCCGAAACTCGATTATAATCCAATTGCAATGACGAAAGCACCGCAAGAACTTAAAACGTGGTACGGCGAACCACGCCTTTTCAGTTATTTAGAAGAAGTGCAGCCGGTGTTTGATAAGTACTGCGTTACCTGCCACGATTTTGGCGAACCCGGTGCTGAAAAACTGGTTCTTGCAGGAGATCGGAACGTCATGTTTAACGCGTCGTATCGGGACTTGCGAACCAAAGGTTACGTTTCGGTTCCCGGTGCCGGGCCGACACGGAAACTTGAACCGCTCACTTGGGGGGCGAACAAAAGCAAGTTGGCAAACGTTTTGATTAACGGACACCCAGACCCGAAAATTGACGCAAAACGTAAAGAACTCGGCGTTTACTTGGATAAAAACACCGATAAGGAAGCGTTTGACCGCGTTATTACGTGGATTGACATAAATGCACCGTATTACCCGACTTACGGAAGCGCGTACCGAAATAACCGTTTTGGCCGTTCGCCGTTGAACGAAACGCAACTTAATAGGTTGCAGGAACTTACCGGCGTTGATCCGATCTGGACGGTTTCGTTTGACCGGCCTGAAAAAAGCGTATGTCTGGAAAAAATCGACCAAAGCACAGAAACGGGCAAAAAAGCATATAAGGAAGCAATTGATTTAATAAAACAGGGAAAAACCAACTTGGAAAAAGTTCCTCGCGGAGAAAATCCTGATTTTAGGGCAGTCGACCCGATTGAAATTGAACAGCAACGGAAGTACGATATGTTCCGTAAATGGGAAAAAACGATGCGGGATGCAATAATTAATGGCGAAAAAATTTACGAAAAAGATTTACCTGTTATTCCTTTATGATAATCACAATTGATGGGCCAGCCGGAGCTGGTAAAAGCACAATTGCCAAACAGATAGCAATGCGGCTCGGTTACGAGTACCTTGACACCGGCGCGATGTATCGGGCCGTAACTCTGCTTGGAATGCGAAATAATGTCGATTGGAGCGAACCGGAGATTCTGACCGAACTCGCACGAGACGCGAAAATCGAACCGATTTGCGGTCAGACTTTTTTAAATGGCGAAGATGTGACAGATTTTATCCGCTCAAACGAAGTCACACAAAAGACGAAATACGCTGCCGATAACGCAGAAATTCGCATGTTGCTTATACCGAAACAACGTGAAATTGCCGAAAAAGTCGTCGCAGACGGCGGCGGTTTGATAAGTGAAGGAAGAGATCAGGGATCACTTGTGTTTCCAAACGCAGACAGAAAAATATTTCTGACCGCGTCGCCGGAAATTCGTGCAGCAAGACGACTTGGCGAGCTTAGCTTGCGTGGCGAAAACGCTGATTTGGAAGTGCTTCTGAAACAAATAAATG
>JBOFQC010000582.1:0-3102 GCA_051660725.1 Thermoguttaceae bacterium | reverse complement strand
TTACTGGTTGGACAACGGCTCACTTAAATTTCGAGCAAAAGAACCGAAACGGTTTAGCGGAGCCCAATTCACGGTTTTTGCCGCTCCAACTGCGTCGCTTCGGATTAGGTTGGCAAGCGAAACAATGAGCGAAAACGGGGACTGGACAATTCCGCTAAAAGATATTCTTGAAAAAAACGTTCAATTTCCAGTCGATTCTTACAATAATCGGCTGGTTCTCAGACGAATCGGAGGAGACGAACTCACGGTCATTCCGACGTGTAATTCGCTTGTTTTTAGTCCAAACGAATTGGCAGCGTTTGAATTGTATCCAAGATTTATCACTGTTCCGTTCGACAAAACGCAGTCTTTGAGTGTTGCGGTGTTTCGTGCAAGAACGGAAGATAAAATTCCCGGCTTGGATCAGGAAATACCAATAACGGTTCAAAATGGGAAATTCAAATCGCATATTTCACTTCAAATGCCTCCAAAAGAAGGCGTTTACGATGTGGTTTTCGTTTGGGAACAAGTTAAGAAAGTCGAAAGCAAGCAGAAACCGCAAATACCCGGTTTTGCATCTCGGGAAAAATTTCAAAAAGTAAAACTTGCGGAGCGTGTGGTTCAATGCGTTGTGATAAACCAAGCCAAATCTGCCAATCAGTTGGGACAAGTTGGTCAAAATATCCAAACCAACCCAAATAACTCAAACGGCCAAAACGGTATTACTGGACAAAGTGCAACGAATATTCAACCGGCGGGAAATGTTGCAGGTGACATACACGACATCGAAATGGAACTCGTTTCTGTTGTTGATCCAACCGACACGAATTGGTGGCAGGCTTTTGCGAAAACGGCTCCGCAATTATTATCCAACTCAACGCAATCTAATAGTGGAAGTGGTGCGCAAAACGAATCCAAACCAGAAAGAGGTTCATTTCTTAAACCGAATTGGTCTGGAATTCGTGGAATTGCACGGATTCTTCCTTCACAGAACGCGAATAACGGAGCAGGTTCCTCAAATGCGGCAAACGGCGCAAACAATTCAAATAACGGTTCGTCAGCTTTAACTGGTCCGAATAACAAGGAATCGCTTGAATCTAGAATTGCCGAACTTTGGAGCGGGCAAATCGGTACCGGAAACGTTTCGCTACTTGATAATATTATTGGATCATTTGTGCAAATTGCACCTGCTGGAAAAAAGGGCGTTGTTCCTTGGGAACTGTATCCAATGCCGCTGAAAAATGTCGGTAAACCGCACATCCTTGAGGTAGAGTACTTGTCAAATGTGCCGCAATCACTCGGAATAAGTATACTCGAACCGTGCGGAGGAGGAAACATTCCCGTTGCGATAAACGGCGGTGTTGACGTAATAGAAGAACTGGCAAGCGAAACCACTTCGGCAAGAATTATGCGGCACAAGATTATTTTTTGGCCGCGAACGCAAACGCCGTTGATTCTGATCTCGAACTTAAAGGAAAACAAACCCGCCGTTTACGGGAAAATCCGTTTATTCCGAGTCACTTCCGAACTGCCGGTTTTTTCCGTGCTGGATGTGTCGGATGTGTCGGATGTGTCGGATCAGCAAATTTTTGAGCAGCAATCCTCAGTGCGGCAAGTGTCGGCCCAACGGGTTCCTGGACAGGCTGTAACAAAGGAAAACCGGACTTGTTTGGCATATTTTCACAGGCCGAATTTTGCCGAAAATTTCGGTGCTACACGTACAATTGGCGAATTGCGGAACTCGGGAGTTACGGATTGGGTGACATTTTATGACGGAGCTGTTCGTTTGGCCGCTTACTTGAAAATGATCGGTTACAACGGAGCGGTAATTTGCGCAGCCGCAGACGGAAGCTCAATTTATCCAAGCAGCAGGGTGTCACCGACACCCAAATTCGACAACGGAATTTTTCTACTTGAAGGCGAAGACCCCATACGAAAAGATATTCTCGAAATGGTGGCAAGAATTTTCGACCAAAAACAGTTGGATTTGGTCCCAGCAATTGATTTCAACTCGCCGATTCCGCAATTGGAGGAGTTGGAACGAAAGCTCATGACAAGCGATTTGGAAAACGGTAAACCTTTCCGCGACGCCAATGAAATCGGTTTAAGGTGGGTTGATCCAGATGGAAAAACGATTTTGCAGGTTCGTGGCACGAAACAGGGACGCGCTCCGCATTATAATTTGCTGCATCCGGCGGTTCAAAACGCGATTTTAAACCAAGTGCGTGAATTAGCAATTCGGTACAGAGCGCATCCGTCATTTCAAGGTGTCGCGATTCAACTTTCGCCGGATGGTTTTGCTCAATTGCCGGAAGAATACTGGGGAATGGACGACGTTACAATTGCCGGGTTTCAACGAGAGACTCAAACTCCGCTTCCGAACGAAAACGGTTCTGGTCGGTTCGCGGTTCGTTTCGATTATATCCGGGCAAATTGTCTTGACCGTTGGATTCAGTGGCGGGCGAAAAAAACGAGTGAATTTTACGCGAAAATGGGCCAAGTCATTGCAGATGCCAAACCGGGTGCGAAACTTTACCTGACGGGTGCGACAATGCTGGACGGAGCACGGACGCAAAACATGTTTTACCCGACACTTGCGAGAAAAAACAGCGTTTCGCAGCACTTGCTCATTCTTGGTTTCGATTCAACGTATTTTTCAAATGGTGTAGTTACTAGTAATACAATTTCGAACAACGAGCAGATTCCAACGAGTCAGTACGGATCAAATAACGCAAGCGAAAGTCATTCAGAATCAAATGTAATTTTTCTGCGTCCAGAGCAAACAGCGATTTCAGGCAATATTGGCGAATTAGCTGTTCAGCTTGAAATGGAGCAGTCGGACATAAAAGCCGCGTTTTACCGTAATGTTCGAGCCGCGGGAGCAATTTTTTACAACAATAATCCGGAAGTTAACGCAGATATGCTTGAGCAAATTTCGCCGCTTCCGAACACGAGATCAAGGTTGGAATTCCAACTTGCGCCGTCTGACGTACAGAATCGGAGACGGTTTGCTCGTCAACTTGCGCTTGCTGATTGTCAGGTTTTCATTGACGGAGGGAATTATTTGACTCTCGGGCAGGAAGATGCGATTACCGATATGTTGGCTGCGTACCGAGCGTTGCC
>JBOFQC010000581.1:0-2025 GCA_051660725.1 Thermoguttaceae bacterium | reverse complement strand
CGATTTTCGAGTCTATTTCCGGTTACTCGACTTGCGGAGCAACTGTTCTGTCGGATGTGCAAAGTTCACAGATGATACCACGAAGCGTATTATTCTGGCGGGCAATGACGCACTTTATCGGCGGTGTCGGTATCCTTACAATATTGACGGTTCTTGCCGGACAAGGTGCCAGGCGTAAAACCGTTGTGCGAGCCGAAATGGTGAGCATTGTTTCGGATAAACCAAAGGTGCCGGTGTACAAGCTTGCCGGTATAGTACTTACGATTTATCTTTCGCTTAACTTGCTTCTGACGTTGATTTTATGTATAAGTGGCGTACCGCTATTCGATTCGTTGGCGCACGCGTTTTCAACGATTTCGACAGGTGGATTCAGTACGTACAACACAAGCGTCGGATACTTCGCATCAAGCACCAATTTGAACGCCGCTTTTATCGAGTACACGATTACGCTTTTCATGCTAATGGCAGGCACGAACTTCTTGCTCTATTACTGGGTGGTGATTGGCAAGCCCGGCGTTTTGTTCAAAAACGAAGAATGGCGGGTTTTCATAGGAATCTATCTCGTCGCGTCTATTATGATACTTTCAAGTGGTTTGTACAACAACGACTTCAAAGCGAAAGGAATCGGCGAAAAAACATTGGTTGAAGGAGCGAATCCGGATGATGCCGCCACTTTTTCGCTTTCGACGAGATACGTTTTTTTCACAACTGCTTCGATCATAACCAACACTGGATTCGCTACTTACGAATACGAGAAATGGAATCCGTTTTCATGTTTTATTTTGTTGACGCTGTTTTTTGCAGGAGGTTGCGCCGGTAGCACCAGCGGCTCCATTAAAGTTATCAGGCACATTGTATGCTGGAAACTTATTAGGCGGAAAATCGAGCTGACGTTCCGACCGAACCTTGTGAAACCAATCGTTGCAAATGGGAACGAAATGGAACCGGAAACGCAGCAGAGTATTCTGATTTTTTTCGCAAGTTTCATGATACTTTTTGCGGCAATGACAATATTCGTGTTGGCACTTGAGCCAGCATCGAAATGGACAGCTGCGAATTTATCGCCGGAAAACAAAGCGATTGATGTCGCAAGTAGTGTTGCCGCATGTCTGAGTAACACCGGTCCGGGCTTGGGAATTGTAGGCGCAAAACAGAATTACGGCAATTTTTCCGAGACGTCGAAAATACTTTTCTCGTTTGCAATGCTTCTTGGTCGACTTGAAATTTTCATCGTGTTGACGTTGTTCATTCCGAACTTCTGGCGTCGGATTCCAAAGTAAACTTGTTTGAGGAATAAGAAAAGGAGCCGCCCGTATTTTGCAACACGCACGACTCCGATTTTGATACCCGACACTTTTTA
The DNA here is from genome assembly GCA_051660725.1 of Thermoguttaceae bacterium. GTDB lineage: Bacteria > Planctomycetota > Planctomycetia > Pirellulales > Thermoguttaceae > JAVBSX01. Next base: position 665 of record JBOFQC010000581.1, on the reverse strand, counting down.
TGTGCCGGGCATTTCTGGTGTGGAGAATTATCGACTAGAACCTTGCGGATAAACCAACCATGTAGGTGTGGCCAAATGGTTTACCTTCACGATCAGCGTAGTAATCACCGAAGTAGTTACCGAACACGCTAATGGTTTCGCATTTGTTCAACGCGTATGTGGTGCCAAGGTTGAATGTGAGCATGTTGCGTCCGAGATCGGTACTTGTCAACATGGAGTTGTTAGAGCCATCAAGCTGGCTAACCATAACGCGGGCTGAAGTTCCGTTGTCCGACATCATGTACGAATAGTAACCACCACCGTTGAAGCCGAGTCGGTTGCGTTTCCAGTTGAAATCGCTACCGATTCTCGTCGAAAACTGCGTCAAAGACATGTTGCTGAAATGTAAGGCATTTGTATTAACTGCAGCATTCGTGCTGTCATATCCATTAACCATGTTGTGGAACAGGTCAAATCCAACAACCGGGCGGAAGCTCAGGTGACGATTAGCACGGAGTGTTCTGCCAAGTTCAATCATCGCTTGAAGGTTGCTACCGTTAAATGAACCGTTGTAGAAAGCATCGTCGCCAGCAGCGAAACGACGGTTGCTGTAATTCTGGAAACCGTATCCTAAAACACCGCGAACGTCCCAGCAGTTGGCAAATTTACGTTGTCCGTAAACGCCG
>JBOFQC010000580.1:0-4868 GCA_051660725.1 Thermoguttaceae bacterium | reverse complement strand
AAAACACCGTCGAATTCATGTCGATCATTCGTTTAAAGTTGTAGCCATCGTAGACTCTGCGAACCCGTGAAAAGACCGAGGACACATGCTGGTCTGTGACACCTTTCGCCCGAAGATGCTGCTCATAATGATCGAGCTGGTCCTCAATTGGGTCATTGATCCGCTTACTGGTCTCGAATTCTTCTTGCGTTAAAATACCCGCTTTGATCTTCTCGACCTCCTGTAACCACGTATTCAGTTTGTGCTCGGCGGCTCGACGGTCCCGGCAGCCGGTTGACCGTTCTCGAAACCGTCCGGTGGCGTCAGAGAATCGGGCAACATAATAATCGGTTTCCTCAATGATTCGCGGACCGTTTTTCGTAACGACGTAAAGAGCTGTATACTCCTCGCCCTTGTCGATCCAGTACGCATATTGGTTCAATTGACGAAAAGTAATCTTTCAGGGATGGTCGGCTCTGTTCCCGAGTTTTTCAATGTTTGGTGCTGATTATCTTCAGCTAACCCTACATTAGAAAATATTCAGTTTTTACCGGGCGACAGTATACTTAACGAAATAAACATCGACGCCCCCGCAATGTTGACGTCATGCGTTTGGGAACCAAATCATAGCTTGTATGATGGGGTTGTAGTCAGTTATAAGTGCTACATCAATGGCAACTAAAGCGATCCTGATTATTGATATAGTTTCGTGTAGTCGTAAAATATGAGACATGGAGAAGCGGCATTGCTTCACAGTGTCGACAGGTTACAACTTTTCGCAATTTTAGGGAATCGCAATTGCGAAATGGTATACTAGTTCTCTATCCGCACAATATTTTTTCATTTTTTATTCTCCGGGGGATTGTACAGAAAAAAATTTTTGATAGTATTTTTAGAGTTATATTTATTGAATATATAATAATCTAAATTTTTGTAGGAAACTAAATAAGAAAAACTATGACAATTTCGTCATTTTCCCAGATAAGTGCAAGTTGGCGTTGGTGGTCCAAACCGCTACGGCTTGCGCATGGTTTTGGAGATTGTGACGACTGAGACTACAGTCAAATCAATTCGTATATTTGTGAGCCGTAAGTTATTAACTTGCGGCTTTTTTTGTTTATTTTTTTAATGTTACCACTATGATGAACTTTGAACAATTCCAAAAACAGGCATTAAATGCAACAGTCGTACCAGTTACAATTGAACTTTTTGCTGACATTCACACACCCGTGACTCTGCTTGAGCGATTTTATCATGGGCAAGAAGGGATTTTTCTATTAGAAAGTGTTGAAGGTGGTGAAAAATGGGGACGTTATTCGTTTATCGGTATAGAAGCTCATGCGTTTATTGAAGTTTATACTAATCACATAAGCATAAGGTATTGTGATGATAATGGTACTCCGAAAACTGAAAAGCAAATACCACACTATGGTAAGCCTCTTGAATGTTTACGAGAAATTCTCAATTCGTATAACGCTTTGGAGCAACCGGCACTTCCACGTTTTTTCGGTGGCTTGGTCGGATATTTTGCATACGAAATGGTGTCATTTTTTGAACCGATTCCTCACAAATTGGAAAATGAACCTTTTGCTGCCTTTGTTATTCCCAGCTCGCTTTTGATTATTGATAATGCGAAACAACTCCTTACGGTATGTGTGTCGACTTTTCCTAATCCGCAGGAGCCGGAAAAACATAAAAGCATATACGAAAAAGCTCATCATAAAATCAAGCAGATAATTGATAAGCTGGAATTGCCGTTGGCTTTTTCTTCGCCGAAGTATGAGACACAAATCGAATTGCATCCAGTACTTACTGAAAACGAATATCGCAAACATGTTGAATCAATCAAAGAGCATATTCGCTGTGGTAACATCATACAATGTGTATTCTCGCAGCCATTTGAATCAGAAAAAGCACCTGAAGCGGTGTCATTATACAGATGCTTACGATTGGCAAATCCGGCACCATATCTATTTTTCATGCATTTGGCTGAAACGGTCCTCGTTGGCTCATCACCTGAAACAATGATACGACTGGAGGGGCGGACCGCTACGGTTCGTCCAATTGCCGGGACACGTAAACGAGGCAAAACAGAACAGCGTGACCGGGAACTTGCCGATGAAATGTTAAGTGATCCCAAGGAAAAAGCTGAGCATTTAATGTTAGTTGATCTTGGTCGAAACGACTTGGGGCGGGTCGCAAAGACCGGATCGGTTCAGGTCACCGATTTGATGTTCATTGAACGGCACACTCACGTGATGCACTTGGTGTCAAGTGTAACTGCTGAATTAGACAATGGATATGACGGATTTGATTTATTCCGTGCGACTTTTCCGGCAGGAACTCTTTCGGGAGCACCCAAAGTAAAAGCAATGCAAATCATAGCAGACGAGGAGTCTTCGCCTCGAGGTCCTTACGGCGGTGCTGTCGGATATATCTCTTATTCGGGGAATATTGATTTTGCAATAACAATCCGTACTGCTCAAATTAAAGATGGAAAATTGCACGCAAGAGCAGGCGGCGGAATCGTCTTCGATTCGCAAACAGAATTGGAAAGGCAAGAAACAGTAAACAAAGCAATGGGTGTGACACGTGCTCTTGAAATACTATACAGAAGCCGGTATGGGCATTAGGCTTCGCCCCCATTTGCATCACGGCCTCGTTGGGCTGCTTCCAGTTTGCAGGGGAGAATTTTAAGATGGTATCAAAACAATATCAAAATTAGCACAACGTCAATTTATTTCAACAAATACACAGCAATGATATTAGTAATAGACAATTACGACTCATTTACATTTAACCTCGTTCAATACATTCGCATGTTGGGAGAGGAGGTGTCAGTATACCGAAATGACCAGATTACCGGCGAGAATGTGTCAAGCATAAATCCTTACGGCATCGTGGTTTCACCGGGACCTGGTCATCCAGGCGAAGCTAAAACATCGCTGGAAATCATTCAGCGTTTTGCGGGAAAAATCCCGATACTTGGCGTTTGCCTAGGACATCAGGCCATTGTACACGCTTTCGGCGGCAATGTGATCCGAGCCAAGAATATTATGCATGGAAAAACCTCGAGAGTAAAATCGGACGGACTCGGTGTGTTCAGCGGTGTCACAGGCAGTTTTGAAGCGATGCGGTATCACTCACTTGTTGCGGAACGTAATAATCTTCCTGAATGTCTTGAAATTTCAGCAGAATCAGAAGACGACGCGGAAATCATGGGAGTAAGACACAAAGAGTATGCAATTGAAGGAATACAATTCCATCCAGAGTCGATCATGACAATAATCGGAAAACGGCTTTTGAGAAATTTTTTGGAAATTACATGTAAAAGGACTTGTAAATAATGACAACAAAACCATTTGCTATATTGGCGAAAGAATCAATCAGGCGAATACTTACCAATCAAAATCTGACACAAACTGAATCCGAATCACTATTTAACGCGATTCTTGAGTCGCCATGTGATACTGATTTGTCAGATAATGAATCTGCGTTACTTGCCGCACTACTTACCGCCATGTCGATGAAAGGGGAAACAGTTAACGAACTTGTTGGTGCGGCAAAAGCGTTACGACACCACGCACATCGCATACAAATACTCAAGACCCCAGTTGTAGATATTGTTGGTACCGGCGGTGATTCAATCGGTTCGTTCAATATTTCAACAACATCGGCGTTCGTGGCAGCAGGTGCTGGAGCAATAATTGCAAAACACGGCAACCGTGCGGTGTCAAGCCGGTGTGGAAGTGCTGACGTTCTTGAACGTTGTGGTGTCGATTTGACCATACCTCCTGAGCAGGTTGAAGAACATATCAATGAACACGGAATCGGTTTTTTATTTGCTCAACGATTTCATCCAACTATGAGAAAAGTGGCGTCGTTAAGGCGTCACCTCGGATTCAGAACGATGTTCAATCTACTCGGGCCGTTAACGAATCCAGCAGGTGCAAGTTGTGCATTAATAGGTGTTTACGCAGCACAGCTCACAGAAACTTTTGCTAATGTGCTGAACGAACTCGGTTGCCGTCGGGCTTTAGTGGTTCATGGCTATGATGGAATGGATGAGTTGACCACAACAACACGTAGTAGAGTGTCGGAGCTAAAAGACGGAAAAATAAAAACCTATGATTTTTATCCGGAAATGTATTTTGATGGCGAGCTGGCACATCCTGACGAACTAAAATGTGGAGATTTGGATGAGAATGCTGACACGCTTGATGGAATACTAACCGGTAGAATTCATGGTGCCAAACGCAATATTGTATTACTGAATTCCGCTGCCGCACTACTCAGTGCCGGTGTAGCTAACAGCATTGCAGAAGGTTTGAATAAAGCAGCCGATTCAATTGATACCGGTGCAGCATACGAAAAATTACGCAGTTTGATAAAAATATAATCTTGCTTTGAATTTTACATCTCTCACTAACTCATATTTTTAAGAGCAAATACACATGAGCAAAAACATTTTGTCTGAAATTGCTGCAAAGAGGCGTCACGATTATGCCGGTAAAACGCACCTTTTACATGAGTACAAGTCGCAGCTTAAAGATATTGACCGAAACAACTTGCGAGGATTTCACAAAAAGCTGCAAGCAAAAATCGAAACCGGACGAGAAGAAGAAACGCCCGCGATTATTGCTGAAATAAAGCGTGCGAGCCCGGCGAAAGGCGTATTCGCTCCGAACCTTGACGCCGCAACTACAGCACGTGAGTATGAACATGGTGGCGCGGCATGTGTTTCCGTTTTGACAGAACCGCATTATTTTCACGGTTCTCTTGATGACCTTGACATCGCACGCAAAAACACTTCTTTGCCTGTTTTGCGCAAAGAGTTTATTGTTGATGAGATACAGATTTACGAATCTGCTCTTCACACGGACGCTATT
>JBOFQC010000579.1:0-1534 GCA_051660725.1 Thermoguttaceae bacterium | reverse complement strand
CTGCGCAACAATCTTGGCTGGTGTCATTTTGGCTGCAATGGGTTTGTGCGGCTTGGGAAGTTTAATCCGTTATGTTCCTTATCCGGTAACACTCGGTTTTACATCAGGAATTGCCGTTGTTATTGCCGCTTCACAACTTCAGATGTTTTTCGGAATCGACTTGGGCGAAGACAAATTGCCTGGACAGTTTATCGCAAAAATGCAAGTTCTTTTTACACATGCCGATTCAATTAACTGGTATGCATGTGCTCTCGCTATTTCAACTGTAGTGATTATTTTTCTGACAGACAAATGGACAAAAAACAGGATTCCCGGTTCTTTGCTTGCGGTTGTACTCGGAACAATATTGGTGTCAGCTTTTCATATTCCCGTTGACACCATTGGACAACCGGTGGGTAAGGAACCGATTTCGCTCGCATTAAGTTTTCCGGGTTTCAGTTTCCCGAATTTTGATCTCACAAAAATAAAATTGATTTTAAGTGCCGCCTTGACAATTGCCATGCTCGGAGCAATTGAATCACTGCTTTCCGCCGTTGTTGCAGATGAAATGATAAATACGAAACACAATTCCAATACGGAGTTGATTGCTCAAGGTATAGCAAACATAGTGACGCCATTTTTCGGCGGCATTCCAAGTACTGGAGCAATTGCACGAACGGCAACGAACATTCGAAGCGGCGGAAGAACTCCAATTGCAGGCATTGTTCACGCCGTGACTCTTTTCTTGATCGTGTTGTATTTAGGTAATTATGCTGCGATGATTCCCATGCCGGTACTTGCCGGTATTCTAATGGTCGTTGCTATCCGGATGAGCCAGTATTCGCTATTACTTAAAATGTTTCTCGCGCCCAAAAGTGATATCGCGGTACTTTGGATAACGCTTTTACTGACAGTTTTCTTTGATTTGACGATTGCGATTCCGGTCGGCTTGATCCTTGCCTCATTTCTTTTCATGCGTCGCATGGAAATGTTGTTTGTTACAGGTAATATCACGAACCGTTTTTTCCGCGTGGAGGAAGGATTTGATTCCAACGAATCCATTTTTGGAAGCTTTCCAAGAAATTTTGGTGATATACCGGAAGGAATGCAAGCGTTTGATGTTCGCGGCCCTTTTTTCTTCGGAACAGTTGGAAAATTTCAGGAAGCAATCGACGACCAAAATGTTCCTGTGCTGATTTTGCGAATGAAACATGTTCCAGCAATGGACGTTACCGGTCTGAACGTCTTGGAAGATTTGCTGATTCGTGCCCGACTAGGAAACACCGTAATCCTATTTTCAAGTCTACAAAGTCAACCATTACGTGTCATTCGGCAATTTGGACTTCATAAAAAAATCGGAGAGGAAAACATTCACAAATCCGTCGATGATGCTGTCAGTCACGCGATACAAATTGTCAAAAAGTCGCAGCAGCAAAATACGGACACAACGAACAAACCAGAGGAAATGACTAATGTTTTCATCCAAGCCTCTTCGTGAGTAGCCTGCTTGGTTCATTGATAGTATACTGTCGCCCGGCATAAACTGCATGTTTTC
>JBOFQC010000578.1:0-4270 GCA_051660725.1 Thermoguttaceae bacterium | reverse complement strand
ACGGCTTCTTCTGGATAACCGTCTTGTTGCAATTGCACAGCCATTGCGAGACAAGAGTCGGCCAGATCGCGTGTAACCTCAGTTTTACCAGCATTCAGGTCAGCTTTAAGTTTTTCTATTTGTTTTTCCATTTCCTGATAAATCGAATCTTCCTCATCTTCTTCAGAATCACCAGAATTGGAACAGTCTGAATTATGGTTTTTACCGCAACCACATCCGCACCCGGACGCTGCCAAGCCCAGCACTGCGAAACCAAGCAAATATTGGATATTTGCATAAAAAAGATTACAAATATTTACAATAACCGAAAAATCGTCGGAAAATGACATTAAAAACTCCTTTTATTACAGATATGAGTTTCGTAGTTCGTAGGGAATACAACGCTGATACGTATTATAGTAAACCATATTCGGTTAGGCAATAGGCGGAGCCCTAAGTCATGCCCGCTTCAACGCATAAAAAAGCAAGAAAACAATAAAGAGCCGGGGACGTAGTGCAACGAAGTCCCCGGGTAAAACCATTAAAGAGTCTGTGTTTTTGCTATTTTCTCACAAAATGCTTGTCAATTGCCAAGTCTTTCTCCGAAATTCCAAGAGCAATGCCAACCAAATCCGAGAGATAATAGACGATCAGACCTATTTTTTCGCCGTATTTCTTTTCAATGTCTGGTTGTTTCATGTCAAGGTTAACGTGACACATCGGACAAGCCAGCACAACACAGTTTGCACCGTGTTTCTTAGCGTTTGACAAGATTTTATGGGTTAAATTCATAACGATTCCGTCGTCCGCAAGTGTCAGTCCCGCACCGCAGCATTCGGTTTTGTAGTTCCATTCAACCGGTTCGGCACCGAGTGCGGAAAGGAGCGTTTCCATTGAGGTCGGATGTTCGCAGTCGTCGAACCGGAGGTCTTTCGGAGGACGGGTCAAAAGACATCCGTAATAACACGCCGGCTTGAAATTGGCCAACTTTTTGGTCGCTTGTTCAACGATTTTTTCGAATCCAATCTGTTGAAAAACCTGAATTAAATTGAGCACTTCAGTCGAACCGTCAACTTTTTGTTCGACAATTTCCGACATTTCTTTCTGCAAATCGGCAGATTCACGGAGCGAATTGCCGACTTTAATCAGCTCCATTGAACAGAGCGGACACGGAGCGAGCACTTTTCCGATTCCGTCACGTTGCGCAATTGCGAGGTTTCGGGCCGGTAAAGCAACCGAAAGTTTCTGATTCAGCGAGTGCGCAGCAGTGGCTCCGCAGCAAATCCAGTCATCTAACTCGTCCAGTGAGATGTTCAGCTTATCAAGACAAGCGCGGACCGACTTTTCGTAATCGTAAGACGAGCCATGAAGGGCACAACCGGGATAATATCCAAATTTCATTTTAATACCACTTTTTATTCTTGATTTTCTGGATGCAGGGGCATACAAGGCAGGCGACTTTCTCCGAAAGCCATTCCAGTTTCGAAGCAACTTGACTACCTATAAAAGCAACCGAAAAAATCAGTGCTACTTATCCGTTACACAGTTTTCTTTCTGGGGCTTATACGTGTCATTCAAAAATACTCTGTTTTCTTTTTGGTTGGGGCAGTACCAGAAGCAACGTCCGCACGCGACACATCGGCCCGGGTCTATTTCGTATTCCGTTCGGCGGCGGCGAACCGAAAATGATACGAGTTTGGCCGAAATAACCAAACCGATCCAAGCTCCGAACAGGGTCGTCGCTATTTGGGTTCGTCTGTAAAACTTTCCCGCCAGAATGTATATTTTTTCTGAATTGTCGGGTTCCTCAACGACAACTCCGCGAGTTTTTTCTTTCTCGATGTACTGTAATCTTTTATAAAAAGCTCTGGTTTCACGGAATGAATTTCGTTCCGGCACAATACCGGTTTCCTCGGCATGAACAAGTTCTGCAACGCGGACGTAGTGGTTTTGCCTTGCCACCAGAATTGCTGAATTATAGCCGAAGAAACCGAACAAAGCAACAATAATCGGAGAAATAGCAAGAACCGCAAAAAGTCGTTTCGGACCAAATTTTCGTTCCTGATCGGTTGGGGCAACTGTTGGTTTTCGAATCGCTTCGTACGGACAGACGTCTTCACAAAGTCGGCAATTTGTACAGTCACCGGGCGTTATAGTGACCAGATTTTTTTTGCTTGCCAATTCCGAACATACACCGAGTACAGCTCCGTAAGGGCAGAGAAAACGGCAGTAAGGTCTGGCAATGAATACACCTATAATTAACAGCGAACCGCCAAAAATCAGCATTGAGAGCATTCCGTTCATTCTGAAAAAGCTGACGAACGGGTCAAATCGACACAAAATATACCAAAGCCCAAGCCCGGCAAAGGTTACGACCAGACCGAGGTAAAAGAATCGGATCAGACCGAGGGAATGTTCGAGCCAAAGGGGGATACGCAACGGCTTTACGGCTACGATTTCCTGTATTGCACCAAGCGGACAAACACACGAGCAGAAAACACGTCCGTAAAAGAGCGAGAAAATAATCGGCAGAACAAAAATGAGAAGAATAGGCAGTGAAATAAGGTAATGCGGCAAAAAAACCGCTGCCGTAACATTTTGAATTGAGCCAATTGGGCACGGACAGCCGCCCAGAACGAATCCGAACAGAATCAGCGATGAGATTGTTAGGAGAAAGACGATTCTTCTGGACCGCAAAAAACGAATCGCCACAACAGCAGCGCAAAGTGCTACTGCGTACAAAGATATGGAAACCCAGATTTTGTTGGTCTGCGACAAAAACGGTTCCGGAGTTTCTGTCGGCGGTGTCACGTGACCGGTTTCTGGAAACTCTGGAAGTGAAGCGGCGTAAACTCGCCCTGAATTGGACAATTCAAGCAAGTTATCGAATCCAAAAATCTCAGCGGTTGCATTAAAAGCTATTACTGCCAGTAAAAAAAGCGGCAAAGTAAAGACGACTTTTTGTATTATTATTTTATTAAATATTTTATCCACTCTGAATATGGGAATAAATTCGTGATTGTGCAGCAGAGTAAAGCAAGGAAAACTGCGGTTCTATGACAACGCATTGTATAAAATTTTACACCAAAGTATACACTGAATCAATCCACGCCGAGAATCAAAAGGAAAATCAGGCAAAACGAGACCAATTTGTCCGGAGTGGTGAAAGTTGTCATGTTATCTTCTTCGTCGAGAACTTGTTTTGCTGGCAAATGGCTGTTAAAATGATTTGTGATGTTTTTTATACTTCATGATATTTATTATTTAATGGGTAAATTCTTTTATGAAAAATTCAGTCTTAAAATCAATGCCATTTCTGTGTTTTACACTGACCGCTATGTTGTGGGTCAATGTTGTGATCGGTGCGGAACCAGATACAACACCCGAAAACAAATCGGGCCAGAGCAATATCACGGAAGAAAGTTTTTTCCAATATTCTGAGCTTCCAAAAGATTCTCGACTCGGCAATCTGAAAAATCTTGATAATGAGTTTATGTTCACACCGCCGGCAACTCCAGATGACTGGAATACTCGTCGTGAAGAGTTACGCCGACAAATTCTCGTAGCAAACGGACTTTGGCCGCTGCCGGAAAAAACAGACATGAAACCAATTGTGCATCACCCGGTTGAACGGGAAGACTACACCGTTTACGGCGTAATTCTCGAAGCGGTGCCGGGATATTTCCTTACCGGCAGTCTTTACGTACCCAAAAATCCGCCGAAAGACGAGAACGGCAACCCGAAAAAAATGCCCGGTGTGCTTTCGCCGCACGGTCACTTCGCAAACGGTAGATTTTACAAATGCCAAGACAAGGAATTCGCAAATGAACTCGCTTCCGGGGCCGAGAAATACGACCCAAGTGGCCGGTTTCCGCTCCAAGCCCGCTGCGCAACTCTTGCTCGGCTCGGCTGTGTCGTATTCCATTACGACATGGTCGGTTACGCTGACAGTGTGCAGTTATCACATCGGGCCGGTGTACGTGAAAACATGAACACAAAAGAAAACTGGGGATTTTTCAGTCCGCAAGCTGAACTCCGCCTCCAAAACATAATGGGTCTGCAAACGCTGGGCTCGATTCGTGCTTTGGATTGGTTCGAAACACTTCCGGAAGTTGATCCCGCAAACATTGGAATCACCGGAGCCAGCGGAGGCGGTACGCAAACATTTATTCTTTCCGCAATTGACGACAGAATCAAGGCCGCATTTCCTGCCGTTATGGTTTCAACCGCAATGCAAGGCGGCTGCACTTGCGAAAACGCCGATTACCTACGTGTAAATACCGGAAACGTC
>JBOFQC010000577.1:0-2251 GCA_051660725.1 Thermoguttaceae bacterium | reverse complement strand
TGCTTAAACGCAGTGACGTTTTCCGCGATTTCCGCACGGATAGATTCCGCAATTGCTTTTCCGTCAATGATTTTCATAGGATTTTTGGGGGTAAGTTATTCACAGAAAAAAATACCAATTTCTCGTTGTGCAGATTCGGGGCTGTCCGACGCGTGAACCAAATTTTCCTGATTGCTCAAGCTGAAATCACCACGAATCGTGCCGGGCGGCGCAACGATACCATTGGTCGGACCAACCATAAGTCGCACAACTGACACAACTTCCGGCCCTTCAACAATCATCACGACAACCGGGCCGCTGGTAATGTACGCTTCCAAAGTTGGATAAAACGGTTTACCAACATGTTCCGCGTAATGTTTTTTGGCAAGTTCCGGCGTGATTTGCATCATTTTCATTTCGGAAATTGTCAACCCTTTTTTCTCGAATCTGGAAATAATCTCGCCGACTAATTTACGTTTAACCGCGTCCGGTTTTAATATCACAAGTGTTTTTATCATAATACTGACAATCAGGATAATTTTACGTTTATTGTTAAACGGTATTAGGTGAACAGTTATAGGGTGAACAGGAAAAGTGGTGCTGCCAATCTGGCAACTTCCCACCCCAAGTGCAACACCGAGCAGGGCTCGGCGGCTAACTGCTCACCTATTCACATATCACCGCTTTGCCAATTTTGGCGGATTCATAAATTTTGCAAATAATTTCGACGCTTCTGCGTCCTTCGTAACCGTCAATAAGCGGTTTTCTGCCGGTTTCAATTGCCTCGATTACGTCGGCAAAAAGTGCCGCGTGCCCGTGAAAACCAATAGCCGCCGGGTCAGCCGCACCGCCGCCGCCTGATAGCCGCTCAGTCATCTGCTCGCGAATCTCTGCGTCTTCGGGTTTGGAAACCGAGAAGTCCCATTTTATTATGTCTTCTTCTTCAATTACGGCTGAACCAGTCGAGCCGTTTATTTCGATTCGCTTAAGAGAGCCTGGAAAAGCCGCAGTTGTAGCCTCAATAATACCGAGCGCACCATTTGCGAAACGAACTGTTGCAACGGCTGTGTCTTCCACTTCGATTCGTTCGTGAGCTAAAAGAGCGGTTTGAGAATTTATTTCCTTGACCGGTCCCATGAGCCACGTAAGCAAATCTACACTGTGAATCGCTTGATTCATTAGTGCGCCGCCGCCGTCCAATTCCCACGTGCCACGCCAAACTCCGCTGTCATAATACTCTTGGGTCCGGTACCACTTCACAATTGCGTCACCAAGAGTGAGCCGTCCGAACCTGCCGGAATCGACTGCCGATTTTAACCTTAACGAACTCTTATGGAAGCGGGAGGGAAAAATGGTGGCAAGAACAACACCCGCTTTTTCGCAAGCGGAAATAATCGTATCACACCGGGCAGGCGTGATTTCCAACGGTTTCTCAACAATGACATGCTTGCCAGCCTCGGCTGCGGCAACTGCCGGATCAAGATGCGCACCGCTTGGCGTTCCAATTGTCACGATTTCCACGTCTTTGTCGGCCAAAAACGGTTTCAAATCGTAATAAGCCCGGCACTTGAACGTCTCGGCAAGTCTGTCCGCGGCCTGCTGGACCCGATCAAAACAAGCCACTAATTTTCCGCCAGCTTGTTCAATTGCTTTGGCGTGAAACGAAGCGATCATTCCGCATCCGATTATTCCGAATTTCTTTGTCATTTTTCTGTAACTCTGTTTTTTAAGGGAAAGAATAATAATAGGGTATTTGCATAATTGGTAAAGCCGAATCTTTACTTTTCTGCTTCAATGACGTTTCCGACCCATTGTTTTACTACATTTGCTGCACTTTCAACATCTTCGCTTACAAGTTGGCCTGCTTCGTCCAGCAGTGTTTTATTTCCTTTGGAGAACCGTTGCAAGGACTTGGCTTGTGCGAGTTGTTCTTCCGCTTCATCGAGGTTTGCCAATTCGTTTTGAGTGGTTTCGGCCAATTCCTCAAGTTCCTCAGGTGCCATTGCTGCGATTTTCTGCTGACGCTCAGCAATACGTTTCGCTACTCTGGCCGCCTCGGAAATTTTCATCTGGTCGAGAACTTCAAGGATAATTTCATTTCTGCGGGCAAGCGGCGAATCGGCTTCTTTTTTGGCCTGTTCCTCGATTAATTTGTTTTTTGCGAACTCAATTGAGTAATAAATATCATCCGGCGAGAGCCGTCTGGGATACTCATCGTCATTAAAAACTTCGCGGCTTGGCGGTTCGACATACTTTATTTTCTTTTTTTTGC
>JBOFQC010000576.1:0-15389 GCA_051660725.1 Thermoguttaceae bacterium | reverse complement strand
ACAAGTTTCATCCATATTATTATTTCATCATTGACCGTGATCATAATAATGATGAGTTTGTCGAGAGATGTTGGACCAATTTTCCCGACCCCAAAACGAATAATTTGCTGGTATGGCGTAAACGGGAAATCGAAAACTATTTTCTTGACCCGGCATATTTGCTGTTATCAGCATTTTGCATCGTGGACGAAGATTTGCTTAAAAAAAAGATCACGAAATTGTGTAGTGAACGATTGTTTTTTGACGTAGCCAATCATGTGATCACCACAATTCAAGGTGAGTTAATAAAAGAATTGCCAGTACCGTTTACCAATCCAAGAGATTGTTTAACGGCAGAAGCGGCGTTAAACAAATTGTTAGATTCCCTAGATTTTCAGACACAATCGAAAAAAACGTCGGAAAAGGTTTCGTCTTCGGAAATAAAGCGTCTGTTTAACGAGCGTCTCGAAATGCTGACAGGTGGTAAGCAATCTCTCGAATTTGGTAAAGGAAATTGGCTGGAAATGATTTCTGGTAAGGAAATATTGTCACAGGTCATCAATTCAAATTTTTTCACACTTCCTAAAGGCATTACTCAGAACAAGAAAGTTGACGCTATTGCACGAGATTTGATCTGCAAACCAATCGACAAACAACCGACCGACTTTCAAGAATTACGACAATTGATTCTGAAACGTATCGGATCATAATCGAACTGTACGACACGTTTTTTAAATCGGCGTTTCAGCGGCATGACACAGCGGCTTGGTATCGTACGCGCGCCGAAAACTTTCAAAGGACAATGTTTCCCACTTTACACGTATACATTGGCTGAAAAGGTTAAGGAGCAGGACAGTTTATTTAGTCGGTACTCGGCAGAAGACGGGGAACGGGTCGGCGATTATATCCGGCGTGACAACATATCCGACGCGATGTTGGAAAAGTTCCGAACACATTATTCGACCAATACGATAAGCAAGCGAAATATCTTTTATTACGTATACGGCATTTTGCATTGCCCTGCGTATCGGGAACGGTTCGCGTCTGACTTGAAGAAGCAGCTTCCTCGAATACCGTTTGCTAAGGACTTTTGGGCTTTTTGTACAGCAGGCGAAACGTTAGCCCAACTGCACGTCGGCTACGAAACGCTTAAGGAATATCCACTTCAAACTAACTGGACCGCAGGCAAAAACTTCCACGTTACGGAAATGAAGCTGTTCAACTCGAAATCTAAAAGTCGTGACGCGGTCCCGGATTCTTTGCGTTATAACGACCATGTCACATTCACAGGAATCCCGGCGTAAGCGTTTTCGTACAAAGTGAACGGTCGCAGCCCCTTGGAGTGGCTTGTCGAACGATACCGTAAAACAACGCACAAAGAGAGCGGTATCGAAAACGACCCGAACGACTGGTGCTCGGAGATCGGCAACGAACGATACATATACGACCTCGTACCGCGACTGGTCACCCTGAGCATCGATAGCCAGAAGATTATTAAAGAGCTGCCAAGCTGGGAGTAGTTAGCAATTTATCCCCTGCGTCACCGATTCGGGGTAGGGTAGGAAAACAATAAAACAAGGAGAAAATCATGTCTGAAAATTGTCCAATTTGTGGGCTTAAATTAATTTGTGGACCATTTAACACTAATTTTTATGAATGTCCAAAGTGTGGGAAGTTTTCTCTAGGAGATGAATCTTCCATGTGCAGAATTTGGCTAGAGGAAATTTGCAAAAGCAAAGAAACTAATGCGCTACTTAGCCATTATTTGTATCTCAAGCAAGAGAGCAAGGGAGATACCAACGCTTCACCGGAAAATATTTGTGACTTAGTTACTAAAATCTTCAAAGAACCAAGCAATATTACCGAGATTTTGGGCGTGACTCAACCGAACCCGAAAAAACAAGAAGATTTATTGATTCTACACCTTGGAAAAACTACCCAAGGGGAATGGTGTAGGTTACTGCACTCGCGGTGGGAAGCAATCATCTGCGCCATCTCTGATAAAGCGTTTGTTTTTATAGCAAACGCACTTGAAGAAGAAGGTTTAATTTCTAGAGCGAAAATATATGGAGCATTAATTAGTAACAACAAAAAGAAAGAAGGTAGCACGTCATTACAGTTAACACCAAAAGGTTGGAAACGATACGAGGAACTTAAACGTGGCAAAATATCCGGTACAAAGGCGTTTATGGCGATGAAATTCGTTGGCAAAAGTGATCCTTTGCACAACATGTTTCAGACACATTTTAAGAAAGCCGTTTCTGCGACAGGGTTTGAATTGTACCGTCTTGACGAGGATGCAAAGGCAGGGTTGATTAATAATCATCTCTGCGAAGCGATCAAAACAGCGGCATTTGTTATTGCCGATTTGACGCATGACAATTCAGGAGCGTACTGGGAAGCCGGATATGCCGAGGGACTGGGCAAACCTGTCATTTACACTTGCGAAAAAAATGTTTTCGAGGGTAAAGATAAAAAAAATAAAAAGCCGCATTTTGACACTAATCACCACACAACAATAGTCTGGGACAGTAACAATCCTGAAGAAGCGGTAAAAAACTTAAAAGCAACGATACGCAATTCCCTACCGCACCTTGCCAAAATGGAAGACTGAATGCTTCATCCTCGCCACTCAAGGAACGGTGCCTCTGCGAACGTTACATTTACGACCTCGTATCGCGCTGGTGCCCTGAAGACGATTGCCAGACGATTATTTAGAGGACGTCTAGCTGGGAGTAGTTGCGGTATCCTTACCTTCTTCACTCATTGATGTAATCTGAGATGAGGCAATATTTACCCCAAGAGCCGCAGCAATGACACTCAAAACACTCGGCATGTCAAAGCCGGGAAGTTTTTTCAATCCATTGACGGAGTTCAGTAAGCTGGTAAGTTCCGCAATGGGGTGATCCGATGTGTCATACCCTTTGACCAACTTGCCGGGGTTTTCAGAGTTCGTTTCGAGTAGTATTTCGAGCAACCGTTTGCGGAGTGCGTTCGACTTTTCGTCATCGTCTTTTTGTATTTCTTTCGACAGTCCTTCAAATGTTTTGCTGACAGTTTCTTTGTGCGAATACTCCTCAATCAATCTGCCCGTTAAATTGATTTTTTTGCTGGAAAAAATTGCCAGCCATAGGATGGGAATGGTTACTACAAAGCACCGCACGAAGTACAGTATTCCAGCGGTGGTGTCCGTTACATCTTTTGGGGCAAAGATAACACAGTACACTGCCCACCCGAAGATGACGCACAGGGAAAAGAAAAAAACGCGGTAGTGCCATATTCGCTCCAATCCAATTGATTCTCGTTTTGACT
Organism: Thermoguttaceae bacterium; assembly: GCA_051660725.1. Lineage (GTDB taxonomy): Bacteria > Planctomycetota > Planctomycetia > Pirellulales > Thermoguttaceae > JAVBSX01. The sequence continues at coordinate 12,098 of JBOFQC010000576.1, read as the reverse complement.
GATATGCGCTGCTTAACCCAGCGGACAATGCACCGGGCAGCAGGCTCTCAATCTTGGCTTCGATGGCTTGATACTCTTGCTCTTTTTCATCAAGAAATTGTGTAAAAGCAGATTCTTTACTTTTTTGAAATTCGCTGAATTGTTTTCGCGTACTTTCAAATTTCGTTTCCAGTTCTTCAAATGCACTTTCTAATTCACTTTTGAGTCCGACAACAGGGACACCAGCATCATCCGTATACCCCAAGATTTCACCACGACAATCATGTATTTCCTGTCTATATGCCTCGATGTCTTGGTATTTATTTTCGCAATCGGTTTGTGAGGATTTGATAGCAGTAACTGCGGATTCAATCGTTTTTTTGTGCGTGTCAACCAACTGCTGAAATTCCGTATGCTTGCTTTCAATCGCCGGAAAATTCTTCTGCAAATCCTGACATGTTTGTAGAATGGAGTTGATTTTTTCACGCGACTCTTCCGCAAATTTCAGTATTTCTTCCAACCGCAACTTTTTTGCACGCTCCTTTTTCGAGGCGGGTTTTCGCGGTTCTGGTGCCAGATTTTGCTGTTCAGCGAGCTGAACTCCTTTCGGCGGTTGCTGTGGTGGCTGGGAACTCATATTTGATGTATCATAGGAGTAGTGAAAACGGAGATATTTGCTACCTAAATATCCTATTTTATCACGCTAATACTGTGGGTCAATGCTTTCAGTGACAAAAACCATGGCAATATTGGCTGCCTATTCGTTATAAACACTGGACAGCGAAATCAGTTTTCAGCTAGCGTTAAATGGTAGTGTACACAATAAAACGATTCCACGAGAGTGGCATATATGCCACCACAATAACTAGCGGACAACGAGTATTACACTCTCTATTTCGTCCTGCGACATTCCAAGGTGTACTTAGCAAGCAAAAATCACAAGTTGCACACTTCACTTTATTTAGGTGTAAATGAAATAAACAGCCTTGTTTTGTACAAGGCACTCAGATCGATTCTAAGACATTGCTTACCGCCGGCTGGGATTTTTCCAGCCGGCACGCTCGCTGCGTTCTGTGGTCATTCTGGGGCCTTCTGTGGGCTTTTTAGACAGCGATCTATATAAACAGGAGTATAAGACCTGAAATAGATTAAGTACCACGCAAGAACTCATGTATTTTTGCGTGTACATTAGTAATTAAGTTGCGTTTATTTGGAACTGCAAGAGGTATAGCGAATTTAATCGCAAGCGAACTATGCGTATCGAATAGCTGGTGGCCGAGCTTAGTGTAACAGCAGAGAGTGAATCTGAATTTGTAGATAAATCTTTCAAATTAAATAGTTCTATATTCAACTATAATTTCTTTTATTTTTCTTTCTCTTTCTAAAACTAAAAAAAGAAAAAGCAGGAGATGTGCGATTTCGCACACTCCTAATATTATATAATATTTATATTATATATATAATTGAAGAAAATATGTTAATTTACAAAATTAGTGATCATTATTGTTCTACACTGAAAACGCTAGGGTTTTGTGCTATACATCGGTAGAACAGTTGATTATTGTAGTTTTATTCAACGAAATTATATTCGAATATAATTTCGTTAGAAAAAATATATAATTCACAAAATGATTAGAGTGGTAGATTGTCGTTCGGCTCTAAGATTAACGGTGTATTAACTTTTGGTTACTTATACCTATAGATAAATCTTAAGTTTTCCGTGCAATGCGTGTCACAAAATGAGAATTGCGTTGCTTTCTTTTAAAATTTTTCCTGTCTTATTCAAGTTTTACGTACCTTAAGGCTCTATTTATCGTAGGCATGGTCTGACGAAACGCTGGTACATGCTGAGCAATGAGCCATAAATACGCTGATATTAAAGAACTTATAAAAATTACGTCGAGGGTTTGCAATAAAGACATTCTTGGTGTACTATTATGGGCCGTTGCTCTACGAAAGAGTTATATAACCATATTTTAACCACGGATGACTAACAAAGAAACTTATGGTAAACATCGTAAAAACGAACCCTGAATTGATTAACGAAATGCTGATCCCTGTTAAAAAAGTCGGTGACTCCTTTCCTTATCCAGTTGGCCGAAAAGCCGTCGAGCGGTTTATTCGGAGCGGAGTTAGGGGAGTTCAGCTTGAGACAGTATTAATTGGGTCACGACGCTTTAGTAGCAAACAAGCGATAGAACGCTTTGTGCGAGAGACCAACCGAACAAAAACAGAAGAAGTCAACCAAACAACCCGAATGACTGCACACGAACTAGAACAAGCAAAATTAAATGTCGGACTGAAGTGAAAGAAACTTGGATCGACGAGGCGGCTACCTCGCCGATCCGGTAATCCTGAAAATGATAAACAGGGATTGCACCATATTTCAAGAGTACGCTCTTGATTATACGTCTCAACATGCGCTTTTACAAGCGGATAGAGCCGTTATCTAGTGTACTCTTTAACATTTTTCCCGGCTAAACAAATGTCGGATTCTATTTGTTTTTTAAAATCATGAACTTTCAAAACTTTGTTAGAGATAAAATTATCTCGCTTGAAATGAACAATCCCGAGTTCAGCAAGCAAAATTTAGCTATTTTGAGTGGAACTGGCGTGCCTTATCACCAGAATCCACAATTTCAGATGTATATGATAGCGTTGTACTACCGCTCGTTAGGGCTCAGCGTTATCCCTATAAAGACCAACGACAAGCGACCACTTGTTAAGTGGAAAAATTATCAGCAGGAACTCCCAAGTTACAAAACAATTTATGATTGGTTTGTGAATCGCTTTCCTTATCAGAATATAGGCTTAGTCCTAGGTCCTGTAAGTAAGGTGTTAGTAGTAGATATTGATGGTAAGGACGCTCACGATGAACTTGTCGCGAGAGTAAAACTACCGAAGAACCTTATGAAAGTTCAATCTGGGAGCGGAGACGTTTATCGCTATCATCTGTATTTTCAGCATCCTGACTGCCAAACTTCGGCTAAATACACCCCATGGCATCCGAAGCTGGAGTTTAGGGGTGAGGGTGGATATGTTGTTCTACCGCCATCCATTCATAATTCGGGTCAAGAGTACAAGTGGGTTTCCCCGTATTTTTCTCTTGAGAAGCTACCGATAGTGCCACCTGAAATACTGGAAGCACTTCAAGCGAAATCTGTAAAGAAAGCGGTAGCCTGTCCGTTAGTTGCTGTAGAGAATAGTGCAGTAGCTTCAGAAGATTTAACTAGCAACGTAAACTTGACTCGAAAAACCCGGCGATTTTTATGTGGACTTAATTGTTATTCACATAATTGGAACGATAGTATTTTCAGAGCTGCCTGCGATTTATGCGGTAATAACATCGACAAGGACATAGCAACAAAAGCCTTACTAAAAGGTGCTAAGCCACAAAGTGTCGCAGATAAGGAGGAAGCAATCCGAACTATCGAGTCCGCTTATTCTAAATCCCGCATTTCGGGCAATCAATACCATATCTCACAAAAATACACAACTTAATAGTAACTCAAATGACCAAAAAAAATAAAATTACCCGAGTAAAAAATAAAGAGCAAATTAACCATGAAGCACTACTTGGCGAACTCAAGCTTCAAGTAGTGTGTACGGATCAAAATGGCTCAACAATAGTAATAGGCCCGAATGAACAACATCACACAATACGAGATGTTTCACGGCTTACCAACTGTAGATTGAACCAGATATTAGGTCCTTATTCGATAAAGGTATACGAAAGCAAACCCCACCCAGAGGGACTTTTTAGCATGGAAGAAGTAAAAAATGCAATATCGATAAAATCATACTCTGCTCTTCGTGAAGAAACTTTGAACAAGATGGGACAGGGGATAATTAGAATTAAAAATCAAATTGTACTTGTTAACGGTCCTGAGAGTTTTTTATGTAATCCTACAGAAAATACACTTACACCAATTGACAAACCAATCATAGATAACACCTTGATAAATAAAGGATCAACAAAATGGATTAATAATGCTCCAGAGTTATACGCTAGTCTTGACAATTCTAAGGCACGGCAAATCATGACTGGGCTTGTTATGTATGTGCGTGGTAACAGAAACTGGGGACATCCACAAGACCCAGAGCTTATAGCCGCACTGATATTGGCAACGTATATCCAAGGGGGGCTCAATTGGCGTCCCATGGTTGGAATAGTAGGAGCTACGGAAAGTGGTAAAACATATCTACTCCGCCGAATTAAGAAACTACTTGGACAACTCGCTGAGATACTAGAAACACCGACAGAAGCAGGGTTACGTCAAAAGATGACTACTAATCTGTTACCGCTAATTGTTGACGAGTTTGATTCTTGCCTTAACGCAGAAGGAATACTCAAGCTATGCCGGAGTGCAGGACATGCAGGAACTGTTGTTAAAGGAACCCAAAACCATAAACCACAGGAATTTCACGTACGCCACCTGCTATGGCTTGGCGGTATCCACTTAAGTATGAAATATGCGCAAGATTATAATAGATTTATACGAATAAACTTACCATCCCTGACAGTGGCTGAAGCTGATCAAGAACCTGATTTTGAGGATCATCTAATAAATTATTTGCCGCTGTTGGCGATTAAAATCCTAGACAAAGCTAACCAACTCTATACGGACCTATGCCAACGACATACCTCACATTCGTCGTCGCGCATGATTGCTAACTTCGCTATTCCAGCAGCTGTATACGCTGTTGCAATGAATATGCAGACTGCCACATGTGAAGACGCGCAAGCAGTACTTAACAATTTCCTAGAGAACCGTACAATGCCGGAAGCGATATCGACTAAAACACACGATGATCTGCTTGAGGATATTCTATTATCAAAAGTTGAAGTTAACACGTCATTGTATAACGATACAGTAAAGAAAAAGTTTATAAACGAATGCTTAAATACTATTATCGCTGGCAATGCTCTGCCTAGTGTACAAGCAGGTACAAAAGTAAATCGAGATAGAAGAATTATAACACCCGAAGAAGAAGCTCTGAGTGAGATTGGTATAAGAATTGTACACAGTAATGATGAATGTTATTTATTTCTAGTGCCAAAGATATTATTAAAAGAAATACTACAAAACAGTAAGTGGAAAAAAGTGGAGTTGGATACGATTTTAAAAAATATCCCAGGAGCTTACTCAAGCCAACAGAGATTACCCGGAACCCGAACATATGGAATTATGGTCCCTATGGATTACATTAGAGAGCGTCTTATTGACGACTCAAGTTGTTGCGATGAAGATGATAACCAGACGAGTGATTGCGATGCCAATTAGTTAAGTAAGTTGTCTTGGCTGTCTTGCCCTGACTTGTAACGAGTAAGACAGCCGAAACCTTGCATTTTCCAGCATTTAATCATTATTATTATCATTTGTCTTATTGTCTTATATAAAGATATAGAATTAAAAAAAAGTGTTTATTAATAAATAAATATTACTCATATATATATGTTTTCTGGAAAAGACAAGACAGTAAGACAGTCATGTGGTAGATCACTTCAGGCATCGTCATTAGCCGAACCGAATTCTTTAAATAATAAGGTTACTTGGAAGCTAAAGCCGACTCTTTAAGCACAATAGCATAACTAGATGTGAACGTGAAGCGAGAGGAAAAGTAAAGATACCGCCCGATAGTGGTGGTATTCGTTTAGATTACAGCGACACTTTCTTGGTAATTGTATTAAGAACTAAATTGCTAGGAGAGCCTAGGTATAAAAGCACAAATAGATTGAATTCTATAACTGTGTTTTTCATCCGGTTAGCTGGCGGTTAGCGGAGGTAAAAAACTAAGATTTTTTGCGAAAATACACAGACATTTTTAGATAAAAAACGGTGCATCGGTCTGAAGTACCGTATTTTCCAAGGTCAAATTGCTATAGCCCGCTAACCACAGCGTGTTTTTCAGCCTGAAAACAAGTTGTTTCTAATACTGTACGACTCTTATTCTATAGTTTCTGGAGGGCTATACGGCATAAAAAGGCAAGAATATATCGAATTTTCCGCGAAAAGGCAGCCAAAATAGCAAAATACACCCTCTTTGTTTACTTTTGAAGTCAACATTGCAGGTCTCTTTGCACTAACCAGAAGGTAGACATGCTTTTCGAATATAAAATCCAAAAGCCATATTTCGTGTTAAGTTAAAAATTTTGCCGGTAAAGAAGCAGAAAAGAAGCGATTTTAGACTTCGTAGATTGGTATCCGTTTTTGCATTTAGAGAGCATTCTGATAAAATATATTCAGTTTCGGATAAGTCTCACAGACAGAACTCCGTTATTGGTCTAATCAGTATATTTGCAGTCCAGCTGATATGAGAATAAAAATTTACATTATTATGACGGTATTGGTTATCGTAATCTTCTCAGTCGGGATCGGTACTGTTGCGGAACAAGAAGAAAGCTATGTATCTCTCCTTAAAGCTGAATCACTGAACGCCTCTCCGAATAGTCTACAGGCGAACAACTTCCAAGAAGCTACTTCGTTCATGTTCTTTCTCGGTCAACTGGAAAGCTGCACATACCTTATACCAGCAGACTTGCCATGCGTGGATAATCAACGTGAACAATGTTGTATACCTCTCTATACTCTTGCTGCTACAGGAAGGATTCCAAGGTTATATGTAAATTTTGACACAGAGAGCCAACCTTCGCTATCACGAACCTTTTATAGGGCACCTGCAAACACATCATGTGCGGCAGTAAAACCTGAATATGATAATGAACAACTGCCAAACCTTGAATCCATTAATATTGACTTGCATTAGTAATGCACACGATTAACACCACATGTAAGGTGGGCTAAAAATTAATGTTAAAAGCGACGATTTTTCAAGGTGGATATTCATAGTATTTGCCTGTATAAGCCTGCGTGTTTTTTTGCTTTGCGATGCATCTTTACCAGAGTGGTGCCAACATGAGTTTCAGGCTGAAAAATACGGCTCACAAACGAAATTATAGTTGAATATAAAGTCGTAAAAATCGACTCGTATTACCCTCCTGAAACAAGGTGTCATACAGCCTTAAAATTCGCCCGATAAGAGAACGCGAATTTTGCGATTTTCTTATCGGGGGCATCATATCATTTTATCTGTTTGTTGCTGTTAAATATAAACACTTACACACTTGCTATCTACCTTTTGCGTCCGCGACGACGACCGACGTTGTAGCCTTTGCGGCTGCCGATGGCTTTGCCGCTTTTGTAAATGCTGCCGCCGATCATGTAGGCCGAACCGATAAATAACAGTAATGCTAATGCTTCCATTTTGCCTCCTTTGATAATTGTTAATTCTTGATATTGTACTTGTAACTTTTTCTGCCTACTGGTCTTATGCCGAGCAGTTTCTTCGGTAATCGCACATGCTACACGACCAGCCGGGACGAAAGTTGAACACGCCTCGGTCCAATGAATCGAGGTATTCGCGGCAAAGTTCGAAAAACTGCTGCTTCTGCGAACCGCTTCGCTTGCCGAATCTGTACGATGACACCTTTGGCACTTTCGTTTTTATAAGCTGTCGCACTTCCGTTTCAGGTTCCGAATATCCGTTAGCTTCCAACAGCTCCGAATACAACATAAGCTGTACCGCATGTGTCTGTTCGCAAAGGCAAGAAGCTGACGCCGCCGTTTTGAAATCGACAACGACACACTTCCGCTCTTCCTGTAGCACCAGATCGACTATCCCGCAGAGTGGCACCCCAAGGTCGTATCCAGTGTCCGGGTCACATGTCGGCGCATACAAACTTGCTTCCATTGCCACTATTTTTTCTTCACTGTTGGCATACTCGGCAATATATGTCCGAATCAGTGAATCAGCTTGCGCCTTGCATTTTGCGGAGTTTTCAGCACTTTCCCACTGGACACGTTCTTCCGCTTCGGCATCTTTCCACGCTTGTGAGACCAACGAATCGGTGTCAGCTTCGCTTACAGGTTGCCCGAGTTGACGCCTCCTGTAATAATGCTCCAGAGCAGCATGTACGACTTTACCGAGAAACAGATTCGCATTTGTTGGCGTCTTGATTCCGTCTATATATCGGAACTTAAACGCCTGCGGACATTTCGCCCAAAGGTTAAGCCGTGACGCCGAAATGTAACTCCAAATCCCCGGTGCTGGTAAAGCATCACTATACTCCTCTTGCTCCGGCTTGAATAAGCCGACTTGTGTAGTCGAATTCATTTTGTATCCTTTCTTTCTAAAGTGCGGTAAGTTCGAGTCGGCCCGCTTTTACTTCGCGTAAGGTGTCGATCAGGTTCGAAGCCTCCAAGCCGGTAAGCGAAGCGAATGACTTCTGATACATCTTCTCGCAAAGGTTGTCGAGCTTGGCACCGCCTGCTTTAACCTGAGTTGCAAGCCGACGTATATAATCCTGTTGCTTTTGAGAAGGTGAGCTGTAATTGCGTTGCCCGCTTGAAGTTGCGTTTGTCGAATCATGCTGCGTCTTAACCGGCGGCTTATACGACTGCTTACTTGTCTGCCGCTGTGATTGCTCGGCATGACCGTTTAACTCGTCTTCAACAGCAGACCGGCAAGCGGCATATAACTCGGCAACCTTTTGGTGAAACTCAAGCGGCTTGTCCAGTGCAGAGAGGTCAAGTTCCAGCTCAAGATTACAATGTGCTCCAGCCGACCCATAATCAGGCAGGCCGATCTTTTTCGTTATTCCTGCGTTAAGCTTGATACCCATATTTTTTCCTTTCTTTATGTAAAGTGGTGTTACGGTAAAATTAAATCAGGTTGGTTTTTGCGAACCTCGAAGCGGCTCTTGTCTTGGACCTGAGCCGAGCAAGCCGGTTTACATCTCCTACTTCTGACGTTTTGTTCTGCAAATGAGGTTCCAGTTCCGAACTGGCAATTTCAGCCGATTTGCGTAGACGCTCGGCTCGCCACAATTTCAGTCTGCGTAAACGTTTGGATTTCTCGCGGTTGTTACTGCTATTTGGTATATACAGCTCGAAACCAAGCGATTCGATTGTTTCGTAATCGTCGCCGGTTCGAAATGAGATATGTTCGTAAAGGGTGTTAGGTGTCATGTGTTCTCCTTAAAAAAGTGTGAATGTAAATACGCAACTTCAGCCTGAACGGCTTCGCTGCGCATGAAAAAAGGCCCTAAAACCGGGCCTTGTACTGGACTCAAATCGGCAAACCATTTGCCGGTGTCATCCGGTTCGACGTATGAAGCACGTTTTATCTGCGTCTTACCGAGCGGACTGAGATCAACCAGCTCGTTATACACGTAAGATACTGTGCCTGTTTGATTTATATGAATTTCCATTATTTCGATGTTACTTGGATTTTACTTCTGGTGTCGGATAAGGTTTCGACGTGGACGGGTTACTATTACCGAGTCGAGACTACTTTTTACCCGTTCGAGTTCGCCTGCAACAAAGTTCCGTAGCGGAACACTTGAGCGTAAACTCTGCGGCGAACAGCGGTTAATGATCCGTTTCGCTTCGTTCACTACTTCTTCCAGCTCTTCGTTTGAACCGATATCAAGGTGAGCGAACCGTTCGAAAAAGTCGGAAAAATTTGTAATCGCAGTGTCTCTAAATACTTTCGGAGTACCGTCTTCCGTTGGTTCAAGTCGTTCCGCAAGGTGTGTCACCAGTTTCGATAACTCAGCCGCAAACGCTTCTTCCGCAAGTCGTACCGCTTCATCGAACTGCTGCCTTACCCGAATAGACTCCTGCTCGTAAAGTGTCGGACTGAGTAACATCAGATACTCTGGCGGCTCGACATTTGTAAAATTCCACGTCACGTCGAACAGCCCGATAAGCGAATCCGGGTAATCTCGCAAGTCGAAAAGCCGACCAAGTTTCGCCTCGGCTTGGTTGCGTATCTCCCTGAAAACGCTGTTAAAGGTAAACACCGCCTCGTCCAGCTGATTACGGTAATCGTTCATCTTAACGTTGAACTGGTCCACATCGTCTCGCTTTATAAGCCTTATGCCGTCAACGGGATACGGCAAAGTGGATTTTTTCCAGTCGCTAATTATCTGTCCGCGAAGAGCAACCAACCGCTTCCAGTCTGGATGCGTGGTGTCGAACAGTTTCTTGCCAACTGAAATAAATTTCTTCTCGGCATTAAACGGTTCCGCTACTTCCTGCTTCTGCAAATTGCTTAGCGATTTACGTGTGCCGAACCACTTGATACCGACACTAACCGCTGTTGTCGTGTTACGCAGCTTGTCGGTATTGCTGTTCTGGCGTCGCACTGTACGTGCTGGTTCATATTCAATTGTTGTTGTCATGTTTATTCGAATAGTTAAAGTTATATTGAAAGTTAAATTGCCTCGTAAATCCCTGATTCACCTGCGTTTAAGCAGCGTTTACTTGCCCAATTTCGGAGTGCTGAAATAGACTCCGCCGCAGTGGTGGCAACCGGAATAATATTCGTTGCCGCCTTTTGAAGTGTCGTGTCCAGCAGCTTTGAGAGCCTGCAACACGACTTGATTTCGGCACCGGTCCAGTTAGTGTCAGTGGGTAACGTTTGCTTGCTGATACCGTATTCGTGCATGTAGGTCTTCCAAATCTGCTTACGTGTATTCGCATCCGGCAGGTCTACGAAAAATATCCCGTCAAACCGTTCAGCTCGTGTGAATTCAGGCGGTAAACGTGATATGTCATTCGCGGTACATACTACAAATGAATCGCTTTCCCGGTCATTTAGCCAGCTTAACAACGTGCCGAACATTCTGGCGGAAACTCCGCTGTCGCCGCTGGTTACGGAGATGCACTTTTCGACTTCGTCTATCATTACGATACACGGACTCATGGCATCAACCTGCTTTAGTGCCTTACGAAGTGCCGCTTCCGTTTGCCCGACAAGTGATCCCATAAGAGCACCGATATCAAGCAGAAGTGTAGGCCGATTGGCGATTTGGCCGAGCTTCTTACAAAATGCGGATTTGCCGGTACCGCTGACACCGAGTAGCATTACGCCTTTAGGTTTTTCAGTACCGTGATTGTTCCGAAGCAGCGAAGTACAGAACTGTGTTACGGCATCAAGCCCGCCTAAAGTTGGAACCGTGCCGCTATATAAACGTAAAGCCGAAGAGTGTCGAAGCATCTGTGCTTTCATCTTCCAAAGCGGATCAGGGACCAAGGCGTCATGTTCGATTATCGAAAGAGCAAATGCTCCTTCTGCCTCGAATCTCGACATACCAGCTGCGGCATCAAGTACTGGTTCCAAAGTGGTGGCATCTGCTGTTTCACCCGTAATTTCGCAGGCAATCTGACGTAACTGTTCCCGATCAGGAAGCGGATGCTCAAGCACTACAAACAACTTTTCAAGCTCAACCGGTATCTGTATAACCGGCGAAATTACGACGAAAAATGTTCGTGTTGCTTTACCGAGCAGAAGATTGTTTTCGAGTGCTTGTGATATTTCCGCCGAGTTCACGAACCGGTGAAAGTTCTTTAGCACCACTATTAGCGGAATGTTATCTTGCTGGATACTGCTTACGGATTTTACAACAGAGAGCGGGTCGGTAACGGTAATATCTGTTCTGGTGCCAGGCTGCAATCCGGCGTCAATGTCCCAGGTTACGAGGTGCCAGTTTTCAGATTTGCACAAAGCGGTAATCTCGCGTACCGCTTCGTCGGACTCAAACGATTCTACCCAAATACCGCTAAAACAAGCGGTTATATAGCTTTTCAGCTGTTGTGTTAATGTTTTCATGGTTTACGCATCCTGACTGTTAATATTATGAGTTGAAGTAAAAGTTTCGTGTTCGAAGTATTCTGGCTTTAATTTTTCGTCGATATTTTTACCGAGTGCGTTGACCAGAAACATAGCGACTTCCTTACATTTGACACCGGTAAAGCCAGAGGTTTCGAGTTTCGCCTTACCTTCCGGCGACACGATAATGCAAATTGTCTGGTTCATGCGGCACCTCCTTGCGGAAGGTTGATAACGAGTTTGACGCTACCGTCTGCCAGCGGTTGTTCGTAGACTGAATAGCCTTTTTTACGAGCTTCCAGAGTCGCTTTTTCGAGCGAGTAGGTTTGAACGAACTTGTCGAGTTGAGACTTGTCACCCCATTTGCCGTTGAAGTTATCGAAAAGCAGTTCGCCGGTATCAAGTTTGCAGACGACCGGATAAACCCAGTTCGGCAAGTTTAC
>JBOFQC010000575.1:0-10848 GCA_051660725.1 Thermoguttaceae bacterium | reverse complement strand
GATCTGGACTCGATTCCATTCCCTGCATTTCATAAAATCGACCTTTCACGTTATGCCGGTTACGGTATGATGAGTTCGCGGGGCTGTCCTTATCCTTGCACATTTTGCAGCGTTGCGCCGGTCTGGAATCTTGAATCGTACAGTCGAAGTCCGAAAAACATTGCCGAAGAAATGGAATTCCTGCACCGTGAAGCCGGCGTTGAACTGTTCTTGTTTCAAGACGAATTTTTCGTCTCTGGAAAGCGGCAAGTTATGGAATTCTGTCGTGAGCTGGAAAGTCGTAATCTTTCGATCAAATGGAAAGCCTTCGGTCGGGTAAATCTAGTCGATGAGGAAATGATGCATGCAATGAGTAATGCCGGCTGTGTCGAGTTGCGGTTCGGAATCGAGTCCGGCTGCGACAAAGTGCTAAAGGAAATTAAGAAGGGTTTTTCTGCAACCGAAGTGCTTGAGTTGGTTCCGAAAGCGATTAAGTATTTTCCACGAGTCGACGTTTTTTACGTCTGGGGATTTCCTTTCGAAACAATCGAGGATTTCCAGCAGTCACTTTTTCAGATGGTGTCACTTCGCATGATGGGGGCGAGAATTCTGCCGAGCTTGCTGTCGTTGCTGCCGCAAACGGAAATATACCGTGACTGGAACACAAAAAAAGCACTCGAATTCTGTCCTTTTCTTTTTCCGGAGTTCGTGTTCACCGGACACGAAATTTTTCGTGACGGCAAAGTTGAGCTACCGGAGAAACACGAACGGTACTTCGATTTGATTCTGCACAACGCTGATCTGTTTCCAGGTTTCTACCATATTGATTTGGAAAGCAACGTGTTGCCGAAATTGGGTATGCTACGTCAGTTCGGCTTTTATCCGGAAACGGCATCAGACAAAAACGAAGCGGAAAGCTGCGGTGCTCATTCACCGGGCCGCGATTTCATCACAACGGTATAACATTCACAGCCGTTTACGGCAGGAGTGGGGAGTTAGAAAGTCACAGCGGGTGCGCAAAGATTTCCTTTACATAATTAATGACTTAAATAGTTTATAAGGCATTACTCTTTTTGACATATTTTTGTCGCATTCAGGTCTTGATTGTAGATTCTTTGTATTGATAATATACTGTAACTCAGCACAAAATTCCCCCACTGACTAATAATTTCGACAAGTTTTTTTCTTAATTCAGGATATGTAATTATGACTGGCATCATCCCAAAGGTATGTTTTCCGCAGTTTTTGAGGCTAACTTCATTTTTATTTTTAATTGCGATAAGTGTTCTAAGTTCTGCCATTTCAACTCGTGGTGCGGAGCAAGCAGGATCAAACGTGACACCAAATGTGGAGCAAGTTCCGTTTTCGCCCAACACTTTTAAAACCGGTGAAGACTGTAAGTGGTCGCAACATTCAACCTCGATGTTAAAATTTCCTGCAGGCGATCTTTACATTGCCAAACCGGAAAACGCCAAATCACGTGATACCTGGCTCAAAGCGGCACGTGAGTATCGACAGTTTATGCGAGGCGAGTTACCTGAAAACGCCCCACTTTTCGTTGAAATTGAATACAACGGAGTTCGTGCTTGGCTCCGAATGGAAAACGATTTGGCAAAAGCGTATGATATCATGCCTGATGATAAACTCGTTTGGAAGTTCGAAGCACGCTATCTTTCTGGCAATGACGAACTTTGTGCCGCTTTCGATTTCCCACAGCGTGACACTAATAACTGGGTTGATTGGTCAACGGTGAATGACAGCGTAAAGATTCCAACAGACGGAAATTGGCACACCCTCGAAATTACACAAACGGTGCCAAAGTTCGATTCGAAAAATCTTTACGCAAGACCAATGCTCGGAATGGACGCAACTCACGACCCGGCAAAGGGACATGTTCAAATACGTAATGCAACACTTGAAATAATTTCGCCAACTGAATCGCAAAAAGAATCGCTCACAAACGTCATTCCGAATTTGGCGAAACAAACCGGAATTGACCGGAGCCTGTACGATGAAAAATCTCAAAAATGGTTGCAAGGTGCGTTCACTTGTCACTTTACGTTTATGTACGACAAATCGTTTTACGATCCGAGCACAATTGGATATCAAATTGACTCGTTTCTTGAGGATGGTGAAAAAGAGTTTGGCGGTTACGACGTCATTTTGCTTTGGCACGCATATCCGCGAATTGGTGTCGATCACCGAAACCAGCTCGATTTTTACCGTGATATGCCAGGTGGTGCCGAAGCAATCCGGGAAATTGTGAACGAATGTCATGAACGTGGTGTCAAAGTTTTCATCAACTACAATCCCTGGGATACCGGCACACATCGTGAAGGTAAAACAGACGAGGATTTTCTCGTTGATTTCGTGCTCGAAACGCAAGTTGACGGTATTTTCCTAGACACAATGGTTGGCGATTCCCCGATACTTCGGCAGAAACTTGACGCCGTTAGACCCGGTATCACGCTTTCGCCGGAAGGGAACCCGAGCATTCTCGACCTCGGAATCTGTAACTCATCTTGGGCGCAGTGGTGCGACGACCCGGTATCACCTTCATTGGACCTCCGTAAATGGTTGGAACCACGTCACATGCGTTGGCAAATTTGGCGTTGGAATCTTTCTCACCGCGAGGAAATACGGCGTGCGTTTTTCGGAGGTGGCGGCATGATTGTTTGGGAAAATGTTTTTGGCGTGCACAATCCCTGGAACGCCGCAGACAGATTTCTTTGGAAACGGGCGGTGTCAATTCTCAAGCAATTCACGCCACTTTTCACAAGTGACGCATGGGAACCGTATTACCCGGCAGCGTGGGAATCGGATGACGAATCCGTCCGAAGCGACGCACTGAACGGACTTTATATTCACAAGTGGCCTGGCAAAAACGGCGAAACAATTTTCACGCTTTGGTATGAAGGTAAACCATTATCAAAAAAGACCGGACCAGTAGCAGTTTATGACCGTACGGATTATGCACTGTTCGAGGTGCCGTACAATCCGCAGATGCGGTACTACGATCTCTGGAACGGAAAAGAAATCTTTCCTGAAAGAAGTAAAAACAACGAGAAAAACGTCGTCATACGCGGGATGATTGATCGACACTCCGACTTGGGATGTTTCATTGAAATACCGAAAGAATCGGTCACAATAAATTTCAATGCCTTTTTAAATAACCAGGCAAATATGGCGTCAGAAAGCACGCAAAAAATGAATGTTTATGACAACAGAAACGAATCGTGTTCAGTTTCTGAACCACCAAAAATCACACGTACGCCAACAACGAGTGAAGCAGAAGAAAAAGTTCCTGCTGGAATGAGTTACGTACCTGGCAGCAATGTCAGAATGCAAATCGAACACATGCGACGCGAATGTGGTTGTTACTCTGATCCTGATACTCCAGCCGATCTTGAGGAAGTATTTACCTGGGGACATGTTCATAACACTAACATGAAACATGATTTCGAAGTCGAGGTTAAATCATTCATGATTGATCAAACCGAGGTGTCAAATGCTGAATTCAAGCGATTTTTGGACGCGACCGGATACGAACCTGAGCACGACAAAAATTTCCTCGCACATTGGCCAAGCGGTGTCATGCCTGCCGAATTGGCCGACCACCCGGTTGTTTACGTAGATATAAACGACGCAAAAGCTTACGCTGAATGGGCAGGAAAGAGATTACCCACTGAAGCAGAATGGCACCTTGCTGCACAGGGAACTGACGGACGCATTTGGCCTTGGGGAAATGAAGAGCCAAATGAAAAGCGGGTAAACCAAACGGACGGTACACTACCGGTCAATTCGCTTCCTGACGGACGCAGTCCTTTCGGCTGCTACAACATGAGCGGTAATGTATATGAATGGACAGACAGCGAACGAGACGACGCGCACACACGTTTCGCCATTATTCGCGGCGGAAGTTATTTCCAAGCAAAAGGGAGCGGTTGGTACATGGACGGCGGAGCGAGACCGAACACGCACCACGCAAAATTTATTTTAATGTGGCCCGGCCTGGATCGGTGTGACACCATTGGATTTCGATGCGTCAAAGATATTAAGTAATTTTCCAGACTGTCGCCTGTAATTTCGTCTGGTGTAATCTTTAAGCATAAAAGTAAAAGCCGTTCGGTGATTCGTTTCACCGAGCGGCTTATTGTGCGATTAACACAAATGAAAATATTATTTTTGAATATGCTTTTGCGCGGAATGTCACAAAGAGCTTTGAACTTCATTTCCGTTTGCTGTTCCGTAAGCACTCCAAACTTCGGTATCTACAGAATCAGGAATGAACCTTACCGAGCCGTCTAGTAAAGCTGCGTTTACGCCGCCGGTGTGACAACTTCTTGCTGCCATTTTTGTGGCACGCCCAAGTGGACCAGCGGGCGCGGTAACACAAAGCTGTAACGGGTGTTTCTTATGTGCCGTTAAGTTTGACATTGTAATATCTGGTTCTTTAGAATTTGGTGACATTGACGTATTAAATGAATTTCCGCAACCCCACCAAATTAACCCACGACAATCTTCTCTGCCTGAAGTAGGAGAAACACCCTGTATTGTCTCGGAAATTGCAACAGTGTTAGTTGTGCCGTCAATTACACTCGCCATTGAGGATTGTATTGGATAATCCGGCGCTGAGTTAGGATAAAGCCCGTCCCTGCGGGTACTACCATTAAAAACGGCTCTGAGCTGAGAATCCTGAGCAAAAGCTTTACCTGTTATAATCAAATTTCTGGTGTTTTGAGCAGGCCTCGAAAAAACAGGGCAATATACCCATTCACTTCCCATGCATGCGACGTAATTATGGTGGGCGAAATTATAATAAGAGGATTTCACATGCGCATCGCTAGGGCACAAGAATGTAGGAATTCTAAGACCTTGACCGCTACCGTTTTTATCCTCCAAAAAGTCCCTGTTTGCACCTACATCAAAAGGTTGATTCCAATCATAAGCGTTGAAAATAGCTTGCTGTTCAATTTGCGGCAGTATTTGCAAAGCCCATGTCCCCCAGGCGTGACCACGAGTTCCAATTGGAATGACACCATGCGAGTCGTGATAATTGTGTATTGCAAGAAGAATCTGTTTCTGCTGGTTTGAACAGCTCATACGTCTTGCCGCTTCTCTTGCTGCTTGAACGGCAGGCAATAATAACGAAATTAGTATGCCAATTATTGCAATAACAACCAGAAGTTCCACCAATGTAAAACCATAATAGTCAAAATGTTTCGCGTGTTTATCTTGTTTAATCATAAAACTCCTAAATTTTATCAGTGTCATTTTTTTGCTTGTGTTGTTGATAAGAGGAAATAAATAAACTCACTGGTTGTATTATACAAAAAAACGCCGAAAAGTGTGCTGGTGTATCTTAGGGCAGTTTCTCGAACAGGTTTTCGCCAGCATATTCATACATGCAAATCGTACAGACATGCTTTTTCATTTTGATTCTCCCGATTGAAAAATTAGTGGTGGCGAAAACTGACAACCAGTAATTTTTTCATAATTCTACCACACTTTAGGTAAAATAATAGCCGTGGGATATTAACAAGAGGAATCAAACATTAGTTTTGAACGGCCTCATTTTCATTTAAAACATTTTAAAATCGACACCTGTATCTTAAACTATTATTTTTAGCATGAAAGTGGTGGCGGAGTCAAACGACACTGACATTCCACCGGCATAAAACAATGCTTGGTGTCGAACCACTTCGACACAATTTTGAGAGCGATAACGCCGGGTTCAAACGTGAAAAAATTGGCTAGTGTCGAAGAAATACGATGCTTACCCGCTGTCCTCGCCTTGGTGGATCAAACGTTAAGCACCGGAGTAATGTTAAAATTTGCCCGCGAATCCAAAGATAGTGAGTTAATCATCGGCACTGATTCGAAATTATTTATCGGATGAATAAGGAATCCTGAGAAAAAATTTTTTCCTAACAAATATCCGATGAGGCAAAAATGTTCATCACGAGTTCGTGATTACTGGCTCTTTGGAAGAGGCTTAAACTCAATTCGACTAATTTTGGCGGCTCCGACACTTTGTGGAAATTCAATTTGGAGCTGCTTCATGGCTCCTTTGTATTCTGGATTACTTGACAAGTCTATCTGGTAAACTCGCCGAGTATTATCTGGCACAATATCTAAAGTATACTCTAAAAGTTTTGCTACAGGATATTTGTCGGCTTTGATTTTCTTTTCATTCTCGACACTCTGAGAACCTTCGCTCCAGCCAAGCCAGTCTGTACAGTCCGAAGGGCCAAACGGCTGAATTTTTAAAGTAAGTTTACTGGCTTGATTTCCAACCGCTTGTAATTCAAAAGAACCTTCGATTTCAAGTATTTGAGCATTAGAAGACTTCCAGAAGGTGATCGGACTGATTAACTGCGAATTTTCGGCAAAAGTGATATCAAGGCATTCCTTAATCGGCCACCCCGTGTCTTTGGCTGCCCCACCATAATACCAGTCGGCGCGAGAGTCTTCAAATGACCATTTAGGCGTGAAATCCTTTTTCGTATTGGTTTTATACACAAAACCGCGTATGTCGTCTACTGTACCGAGAATAAAATAAGTTTGATATGACCATGTAATATTGTGATCCAGAATCTGGTGTCCCAATGGAGCGATATATCCGGTTTGGCCTCCTTTTTCGCCGCCATGCCCTTTGTTTGCGTCACCGCCGTGAAAGCCTGCTGTCATACGTATTGAATCTGGCTGAAAAACTCCGATTCCACGTCCGTTGTCATCCACGAGTGCCGCCCAACCCTCGGGAGTGGCAAAATGTACCCACGGCCAACCTTTACCATCGTTTTTGTCGACCAGAACAGTTGTTGCTTCATTATGGAACGGGTTGTCGCCAATGTAAGAAATCAATTTGTACCACGGCCCATTAGTGTAAAGGGCAGGCATTTCCTGCCCACAAGCCGCATACTGGGTTTTATCCTTACGGTTATTGATAATTGACGCCTTTAGATGAATAACGTTATCCTTGAGTGTATATTTACACTCAAATTCGCAATCTCCCGGTACGCCGTCATGCGGCCATTGCATCGGGATACAGCGAACCACCATTGTGTCGTTGCCGTGGTATTCAAAAAAAGTTGTTTTAGACTTGTTACCTCCTACATCTCCGGATTGAATAGGATTCCAACCAAGCCCTGCCCACCGTTCGGTCGGTTTTTCACCATTAGGACCAATGAATGGGTTGGGACCGCTATAAAAAGAGAGCTGAATTTGTCGTCCCCAATCGGCACTATTAATCATATTCTCGCCACCATTCTCTTTATCCGAAAGGAATGTGACGGCTCCTCCGATACTCAGGTCGATTCCAAATTTAATTCTGTCATTTGTCAGATATCGCATTGAGTCTTCACCGAAATCAACCGACGCAACTTCACCGCAACGTACTGACGCTATGTTCAATAAGATCGTAATCCAAAGAAAAACGACTGACAGAATCAATTTTGTAGTTTTCATCTTTTCTCAAATACAATTTAATTTCTGCATCTTCTGAGCGATTGGATGCGAAAACCTCTAAAAAATTAAGGACACTAATTTTATTGTAACAATCTCATACGGAATTAAAAGCACCACGCTGAAATGGCTCGATATTTTATTACTCGATGCCGTTTTATACCGGAGCCCGGTATATGAACCAAAGAAGCGGCGAATATCAAGGCAAATTGTGATTTTGTGCAAGGCAATTCTATTTTTTTACACTGCATGAAAATTCATGAATCATTTGGGCGATTTTTTCACAAGCGTTACAATTATCGGTTTTAATGCTATCTTCGACACACTGTTGAAGTACACTACCAATGATAACACCATCAGAAATTTCAGCTGCATGGCGGATGTCAACTGAGTTACTGATACCAAATCCGATACAAAAAGGAATATCGACGATTTTTTTCATATATGATATTTCTTCACGCAAATAACACCAATCAATCGCACTGTCTTTTGCCTTGTTACCTGTAACACCTTGTCTTGAAACTACATATACAAACCCGTCTGCATGTTTAACGATATCCAAACGACGTGCTTGCGATGTTGTAGGTGTCACTAATTTGATAATAGGGAATGTCTTTTTGTCATTTACGTATTGTGATAACTCATTAGCATCTTCATGCGTAAGATCAACAACTAAAACACCGTCAGCTCCGGCATCAGTCGCAGCTTCGACAAATTTTTCAGGGCCAAATGCAAGGATAGGATTATAATACGAAAACAAAATTATTGGTAATTCATGTCTATTACGTAAAAACCGTACCATCTCGATACCTTTTTCGAGTGTCATGCCAGAACGAATGGCTCGGGATGAAGCCCGTTGAATAACAGGTCCGTCTGCAGTTGGGTCAGAAAAAGGTATGCCTAATTCCAAAATATCCAGTCCGCTTTTGCATGCGGTGTCAAGAATTTGCAGTGACGCATCAAAATCAGGATCACCAGCAGTAATGTATCCTATAAGAGCCGCACGATTTTCCTGCTTTAGTTGTTGAAATACATTATTTATTCTACACATATTCTTTCTCCAGTTAATTTTATATATTGTTATTTATAATTGACGCCACATGCTGCAGATCCTTGTCACCACGTCCTGATAGACACACCAAAATACGCTTGTGACGTGATGTTTCTTTCATCGCTTGTGCAAGAGCATGGGAGCTTTCAAGTGCCGGAATAATTCCTTCATATTTACATAACTTCTGAAAAGCACTAATAGCTTCGTCATCAGTAATCGTTTCATACCTTGCTCGCTTGGAATCATAAAGCATCGCATGCTCAGGTCCGACACCAGGGTAATCAAGGCCGGCAGAAACAGAGTATGCTTCATGAATCTGCCCATGTTTGTCCTGTAATAATTTAGATTTGGCACCATGTAAAACCCCAACTGAACCGTAATTTAGTGACGCCGCATGCTCTCCCGTGCCGATTCCTTTGCCAGCAGCCTCAACGCCGACGAGTTCAACATCCAAGTCATTTAAAAAACTAAAAAACATCCCCATTGCGTTACTTCCACCACCAACAGAAGCAACAACGCAAGTTGGCAAGTTACCGGTTAGCTCAAGCATTTGCGACCTTGCTTCTTCACTGATTATTTTCTGTAACTCCCTTACCAGCAAAGGATACGGATGAGGACCTGCAACTGTTCCAACAACGTAAAATGTGTCATTAACAACGCTACTCCAATACCGTAATGCCTCGTTCATTGCGTCTTTTAATGTTCCTGTTCCAGATTGTACAGGAACAACTTCAGCACCAAGCAGCTTCATTCTTTGAACATTTGGCTGTTGACGACGAATGTCTTCTTCACCCATAAAAATTTTGCATTCAAATCCGAATAAAGCCGCAACTGTTGCAGTAGCGACGCCGTGTTGCCCGGCACCTGTTTCGGCGATTAGACGCTGCTTGCCCTGGCGTTTGGCAAGAATAGCCTGACCAATTGTATTGTTGATTTTATGTGCTCCGGTGTGTGTTAGGTCTTCTCTTTTAAGCCAAATTTCACAATTTCCAACGAGCTTACTTAATCGTGAAGCTAAAAAACATGGCGTCGCACGGCCAACGTAATTTGTTAATAGAGCCTTGTATTCATCCCAAAAGTTTTGGTCAGCGAGTGCTTCAGTGACGTCAGTTTGTAATTGTTTTAATGGTGACACTAATACTTCGCCTACATACATTCCACCATAATGACCGAAGTAACCACTCTGGTTCGGGTGTGATGTAAAATCTTTATAACTCATTGTATCTCCTTTATTAATTGAAGTTGTATAATTTATTCCTGTAAAAATAACATTTTACAGTCCCGCTTCAGTCCAATTTGTCGTACGAACAATTTTTATAAACTGTTTTACCTTTTCCATATCTTTCACTCCAGGAGCCGACTCAACACCACTTGACACGTCTACTCCCAAAGGATTTGCGGCTCGAATGGCGTCAGCTACATTTTCTGGAGTCAAACCACCGGCCAGCAAAGCAGGAAATTTTTCGCAGAATGGTTTTGCGAGATGCCAGTTCCACGAGGCACCATTTCCACCGGGAAGTTTCCCATGACACATTTCCAAAACATAATGCGGTGAACAAGTATTATGCTGAAGAGTGTCAAGATTTCGTGTTATTAGTTCGTTATATTTTTCGTTGTCTCGAACTGCTTCGATCAGTGAAACATTTATTATTTTCAAAAAATCAAGTAATTTCGTTTTTTCGTTTGGAGTAGGATTCGAGTAAATCTGCAGGTAATTGAATCGGCAATCAATCACGTCATATAGTATTCGTATGTCATGCGTTGCAGTGACTAATGCCACTTTTGTTTTACATGTGTTGTGAGTACTCAATGCAGAAAAGATCTCTTGGATTTGAGTAACGGCAAGGTGTCGTGGACTAGAAGGATAATGTACCAGCCCTATAATATCGGCACCAATTTCTGCGCATTGTAATACCATCTCCGGTGTAGTGACACCACATATTTTAATAATCATTTGGCATGCCTCGTAATTCTTTAAGAAAGCTAATACGATTTGAGTTTATAGCCAGACTTTCTCCAATAAGAAAAGACCTGATTCCAGCTGACATCATTTGTGACACATCGTGACGCGATCTGACGCCACTTGCGGCTACAACTGTTTGACCAGCATCAAGTAAAGATATCATTTTATTTGATCTTCCTAAATCAACTTTCATTGTTTGTAAGTCTCTGTTATTTATGCCAATTAAAGGAAAATGATAAGGTTGGATTTTTTCAACGTCATCTTCATCAAAAACTTCCACAAGTACATCAAGTCCGTATTCAGTTGCTAAAGCGTGAAAATCTGCGAGCTCGTTTTGCGTCAAACACTTGGCAATCAGGAGAATAGCGTCCGTGTGAAGAGCAGATTCGTA
>JBOFQC010000574.1:0-1983 GCA_051660725.1 Thermoguttaceae bacterium | reverse complement strand
TATTAACGTCTGGTATTTGTTGTAGATGAGGAATCAGACGTTTGGCTTTTGACGTCTTTTAAGTATGTCTTTTAAGGTGTTCGACCAAAATGTCGAGCATTTCGGTTGTATGAGTTGCGAAAACCGCGATTCTAAGCGTACCGTCTGGCCCTGCACCTGCTGAGCGGGGCAAATACGCTACCAGCAAACCTGCTTGTGATAGCTGACGTTGGATTCTACGCATATTATTTGCCGAACCGAGCTGTAACGGAATGATCGGTACCGGTGTTGGATCAATTGGCAGACCGAGCCGTTTAAGTTTCGTCTTCAGGTAGCGGGTATTTGCCATTAACGAATTACGAATTTCCGTTCGTTCAAAAGTGAGTTCCAATCCTTTACAGGTAGCGGCTGCGATTGGGCTCGGAGGTGCCACTTCTCCGTAAAAAGTTCTTGATCTCTCTAAAATTCTCTGTATAAAAGCGTCGCTGCCCGGAATAATGCCGCCGCAACCGCCGATTGCTTTGCTTAATGTTGCCGTAAAATAATACCTGACCGGAGTTCCTTGCGGAATAGTTTCGTCTGGTATAAAAAAAGTCGGGTCGGCTCCAAACGAGTCGAAACCGTTTTGGCAGTCGCCGAAATCGTCTGCGGTTTTATTCGCTTCGCAAGGTTGCAAATTGAAATACTCGAGAGTTCCACGTCCTCTGTCACCGAGGATTCCGAACCCTTGCGCGTCGTCAATTAGAACCGACGCGTCTTCGTAATCGGAGAGAATCTGATCGTATTCATGTAACGGGGCAATTTTTCCGAGTGCCGGAAATATCCCGTCGGTTAGAACAAGCGGCCTTTGGTTCGGACGGAGATTCTGATCAAGTTTCTGCTTTAAATCCTCTGAATTCCGGTGCGAAAACAAAATGGCTTTGCCGCTTAATCCACGTGCAACTTTAATTGCGTCGAAAAGTGAACTGTGTGACGCTTCGTCAATGAAAATTCGGTCAAAAGTGCCGATTAACATTTCGAGAAGAATTTGGTTCGCCAGATAACCAGACGAAAAATAATACGCCTGATCCATACCGAGCGAGTCGGCAACTTTCCGCTGCACTTGAAAAACGGGGGGCGAAGTAAACGCTGCCCGTGTCGTTGCAGTTCCGATACCGTAGCGAAGTACTGCTTCGCATGCAGTTGCCAAAAGTTCAGGGTGCGCCTGCAAACCGAGGTAACCGTTCCCTGCGTGGTACTGGTAATTCTTGCCGCCAATTGTAACCGTTGCGTCCGGAGGACCGTCAAGGCTTAGCGATTCTTCTGTCGAAAGTTGCGTTAAATTCACGGATTATATAAAAAAAGTGATAAGTGATAGATGATAAGCGAGCCGCCAACGTCAGCTAGCGGGTGAGGTAATAGCGGAAAAATTTTTTCTGCATCAACGAACCGTACAATACGAATTTTTCCAAAATGACGCAATAGCACTGTTATACTACAAAAAAAATAGTATCCTTATTATTATGTGTGGAATAACAGGTTGCGTTTGGACGAAGTCGAGCGGAGAGGTCTCCCGCTCCACACTGGATCGAATGGTTGAAGTACTTGCTCACCGCGGTCCAGATGATAGAGGTACGTACTTATGCACCAATAACGCAGAAGGAAGCGGTGTCGCTTTCGGACACACACGCCTGGCGATTATTGATCTTTCGGCGAACGGAAAACAACCGATTTCAAACGAAAACGAAACCATTTGGCTCACTTTCAACGGCGAAATTTACAATTTCGAGGAATTGAAAAAGCCGCTAGTTGAGAAAGGGCATAAATTTCGTGGAACAAGCGATTCTGAAGTGCTTGTACATCTTTACGAAGAACTCGGAAGCGAAATGTTCGCGAAACTTAACGGAATGTTCGCCATTGCAATTTGGGATTCACGCAAATCCGAGCTTGTTTTGGCTCGTGACCGATTAGGGAAGAAGCCGCTTCTTTACAAACTCGAACAAGACCGAATAATTTTCGCAAGTG
>JBOFQC010000573.1:0-1832 GCA_051660725.1 Thermoguttaceae bacterium | reverse complement strand
AAAAGAAGCGAACTGGTACCGTCACGCGTAAATTTCGTGAGGATGATGGGGACGACGCCGGTTTCATCCCTCGTCAGCTGAGACGACAAAAACGTGGCAACCACACCGTAAGTACTGCAGCTCCAAGAAAGAACGATATTGTGGTTCAACTCCCTTGTACTGTAAAGCAGTTTGCTGAAATGACCGGACTTTCGGTCGCGATTATTATCCGGAAGTTAATGGAGTTCGGTACTCCACTTATGATAAATTCCTTGTTGGACAAGGAGGTTGCGGAGTTGTTGTCAGTCGAATTCGGACTAAAAGTCGAAATTCGTGATGAAGTTTCACTAGAACAAAAACTTGTAACATCTCTGTTCGAAACAGAAGACGATCCGTCGCAACTTCAGCCAAGACCGCCGGTTGTCACGTTCCTCGGGCACGTTGACCACGGCAAGACCTCGCTCCTTGACCGCATTCTCAACTTGAATGTTGTTTCTGGAGAAAAGGGCGGGATTACGCAACATATTCGAGCCTACAGAATTCCGACTTCGCACGGCGGAGACGTTACATTTGTAGACACACCTGGCCACGAAGCATTTACCGAAATGCGTGCTCGCGGTGCCAATTGTACAGACATTGCCGTTTTGGTGGTCGCAGTTGATGACGGTGTAATGCCGCAAACAGAAGAAGCGATTTCGCACGCCAAGGCGGCAAATGTTCCGATTGTTGTCGCTCTTAATAAAATTGATTTGCCGAACGCCAATCCAGACAAGGCGATTCAAGGAATTGCCGCCAATGAGCTTATTCCGAGTGAATGGGGCGGTGATGTCGAAATCGTGAAATGTAGCGCAATAACCGGTGAAGGTATTGACGAACTTATGGCTACGCTGCTTATGGTGGCGGAACTGCACGAATTGAAAGCGAATCCCAACCGATCTGCTACCGGTGTAGTGTTGGAGTCGGAACTCCAAGCCGGACAAGGTGTTGTCTGTAAAGCTTTGGTTCAGAATGGTACGCTGAAAACAGGCGATGTCGTACTTTGCGGAAACGCTTACGGTCGTGTAAAAACGATGTACGACACGCTTGATCCGAAAAAAATCATATTGGAAGCACCTCCGAGCACGCCGGTAAATCTGGTCGGTTTGGATATTGCCCCAACTGCCGGAAGTAAGTTTTGTGTTCTCGAAGACATTTCAGAAGCCAGACGTATTGCCGAAGAACGCGATGCGGACTTCCGTAAAATGGACTTGGCCGGTACGCAGACGCACATCACGTTGGAAAACCTGTTCCAACGCATTAATCAGGCGACTTCAACTCAGACGCTGAATATCATTCTTCGTGCTGACGTGCGTGGTTCAATTGAAGCGATTCGTAAAGAACTCGGCAAACTCGAACACCCGGAAGTCAAACTGAAGATACTTCAAGCTTCGGTTGGTGGTATTACAGAAGCTGACGTGCAACTTGCCGACGCTTCTGACGCCATTATTGTCGGATTCAACGTCGTGCCGGACGAAAACGCACGTAGTTTGGCCGACAAGAAAAAGATTCAGGTACGTCGTTACGACATTATTTATAAACTTAGTGCTGACATCAAAGCGGCACTTGAAGGGCTCCTTAAACCGCTTGAACAGGTCAGGGAACTTGGACGTGCTTATGTTCAACGGGTATACTCAATTAGCAGGCTCGGCACAATTGCCGGTTGCCGTGTTATTAACGGTTTTGTCGAACGCGATTCTAAAATCCGAATCATTCGAGAGAGTCGAATCATTGGCGAATATCCGCTCGATTCGCTTAAACGCGAAAAAGACGATGCCAAAGAGGTTCGTGAAGGTTACGAGTGCGGCATGAAATTG
>JBOFQC010000572.1:0-3004 GCA_051660725.1 Thermoguttaceae bacterium | reverse complement strand
CTTGCAGACGGTTGGCTCTTTCGTTAAATTTTTTCATAGGACTCCTTTCCGGCTCGGGTGTAAAACTTGGTAAATTTCACAAACGATACGGTTTTGAGTCCTTTTTTTCAATACCAAACCCCTTAAGTTGGGACCTATGGGTTAAGGGGGCTTGTAAGAATCTGGTGGGCAGACGGTTGAAGCAGACTGGTGCGTGTTGGGAAGTGGGACGGGTCAACCGGATGGGCGTACTTTGTACGATACTGTACGGCGACCAATGGAAAGCCTACTGGAAAACTGCTGTTTGATCCACCAAAAAACTTTTACTGCACCCCATTTTTTACTTTGCAATTCTCTTGGGATAGACACGGCGTTCTTGATGTGCTATAATGCATAAACTTACAGTGATTTTGCTTTACGTAAGTTTAAAGAAAACGAGGCGTGTTGACACTATTCGCGTAGGGTTTCACAAATCATGGCGAAGACAACGAAGGAAGAGTACATCACATCCAGTTTATCGTAACGTGTAAAAACTCGACGGAAACCCTTCAATCGTCGGAAATATCGCTCAACCTCGTTCCTCCGTTTGTACAACTCTCGGCCATATTCCCAAGGTTCAACTCTATTGCTTTTAGGCGGAACCACGGGAACCAACCCCTGTGACACCACTAAGGCTCGAACCCGATCTCCTTCGTAAGCCTAGTCCATTAACAAGGAAATATTATTGGTTTTGTAATACTCAGGTAGTTTGGGTATCAACACACAGCCTTCCGGATCGTCGGCTGCCTGACCGGGCGAAAGCTGAAACACAATCGGTGTTCGTTCATCCGCAGTAATCAGGTGAATTTTTGTGTTACGACCTTCGCGACTTATGCCGATGGCTTGTGGGCCGTTTTTTTTCAGCGCCTGTTCCGTCGGGATGCACTTTCACGCTGGTGCTGTCAAGCGAAAGAGCCGTGGTTTGTAGTGTAATATTGAGTTTTGATTGTAACGCTTCGAGGACTCGTGGAAATACACCGCTTTTCGCCCATCGATTCATACGACGATAAATGCTGTTCCACTTACCGAAATGCTCCGGCAATTTTTGCCATTTGCAACCGTTTTCGGCGGGGTTTTAATGTTACAGAAAAATGGCTTGGTGGAAGGCGATATTTTCGATTTCGACGTTTCCTCGTTGGACAGGAAACTCGTGTTTGATTTGTTCATATTGTTCGAGAGTGATTGTTTTCATCCGCGAACAATACGAAAGTTCATGTTTTCTGTCAATACCATAGTGTCAACACGCCCTGAGGTCAAGCGTCAACGTAATAATTATACAATGTGCGTTATTGGTAGAACATTGCAGTTTTACGTGCTTTACATTAGTATAATAAACAAAGCAGGAGATTGGATCGAACGTTTTGAAATTAGTGTATTTATAGGTTAGAAGAGTGAATAAATGCTGCCCTCGTAGCTCAGGGGATAGAGCGACGGTTTCCTAAACCGTAGGCCGCTGGTTCGATTCCAGCCGGGGGTATTTTTATAAGTGCCGTAAAACATGGCACTTACGGCACGGGATTCTCTGATACAAACTCGCACACATCACCCGGATTATAGCCCTTTGGTACTCGATAGGGCTGCCTGTGTCGGCTCCGTTTTCGGCTCCTAATCGAATTGCATCTGTGGTGTGGGAAAACACAGGTTCCTTGCCAGTGATCGGCGGATTGCATTGCCGACTTCTTTGGTCGCCTTTCAGGTTTTTACGATCTTTTATGCCTCCCAGTTTTTGGCTCTGAAAGCGGAGTAGCATCTGCTAAAATCAGATATTTACCACACTGGTCGGCTTTTCCAGAACCAGACTCCGAGGCGTGGTAAAATTCACTTCAAAGCGTTTTCAAACTCGTCGAGCGACTTGCATGTCGCGGCCAAAACCACCAACGACTTCATCGCCATCAGGTCGGTCCGCTTGTTGAGCGATTCGCTAAAGCATGGGTTTGTAACTATTTCCGGGGAATTCGCCTGCTCCCGCCCCTTGACAGCGGATAAACAAGATGCAGGAGACTAAAATAACCACGAGCAACATGCCGTAATCGTGGTGGCTGTCACCAAACTACCTATTTTAACCCCGAAAACTTTTACACACCCCATTTAGAGTAATATAAATCTGCCTATTGTGTAAAAGTAAACTGATAAAAAAGTATACCGTGCTATTTCAATATCACTAATCGTAAGTATTCCACGAGTGACATATTAAGGCATTGGGTAGGACTGTCGATGTTTGTTTTGCCGTTCATTACGGCGAACAATACCGAACTTTCCTGTTCACACTCCAATTTACATGGTCAGTACGTAAAAACGCCGACTACGTTTCCGTAGCCGACGCTCCACGTCCATCAATCTGGCATGCTCAAAACCAAATCTCCGGCGTAGTGGGACCATGAATAAAGCCATGCTCAAAAAACTCAATTCATGATATTTTCGATGCTTACTGTCATTTAATGAATGTGCTATTTTACCGCAACTGGAATTTTGCGATAAGCCGCTGCAGATTACCGGCTTGTGAATTCATCTCGTTCGAGACACTTGCAGTTTCTTCCGCACTTGCGGTATTCTGTTGGGTTACGGCATCAATCTGGTGTAAACCTTGTGACACCTGTGACACCCCCTGGGCCTGTTCGTTGCTTGCTGTTGCAATTTCGCCGATCAAACTAGCGACTTTTGTTGCTTGGAAGACGATTTCGTTCAGCATGTCCGCTGTTTGCGACGCGATTCCCGCACCCTCGTTAATCTGCTTGCTACTGTTTTCGATCATCTGCGTTGTTTCAGCAGCCGCTTTCGCGCTCCGAGCAGCGAGATTTCTTACTTCCTCAGCAACAACGGCGAAACCTTTTCCGTGCTGCCCCGCCCTTGCCGCTTCAACTGCGGCGTTGAGTGCCAACAGATTCGTTTGGAAAGAAATGTCGTCGATAACTTTAACCACTTTCTGAACTTCCTGCGAGTTCTTGGTGATGCTTTCCATTGATTCGATCATTTGCCGCATCATTTT
>JBOFQC010000571.1:0-3188 GCA_051660725.1 Thermoguttaceae bacterium | reverse complement strand
TTAACAAAGCACATTTGGCTGCGGAATTGGCAGCAAACCCGGCGCAAGTGCCGAGTGCGCCTTGATTTGGGTCGGTCCAGGTAATTCCAAACCGCTTTGCAATGTTCCAAGGGAAATAATCTTGTCCCCAATAATATTTTTTCAATTTGTCCGATTTGGCAATTTTTTGGACTTTTTGGCGTACAATTGGCTCAAAATCAGACCAACGAACGACCGGCGGTTTCTCCGTTTCGTCCCACGGGTATTCCCCCGAATAGTTCGCTGAAGAAAGGAGTAAATCCAGCGACTCCACATGTTCGGATTCGGGAAACCAGCCGGTTGCGTTGTTGGTATTCATTGTGTTTTGGTTTGTTGGAGATTCAAAATGATACGTAACTAGACAAAAAACGAAAAATTTTACATTTAGCTCCTAATTATTTATTGCTTTAGCGATGATCTCAAACGCGTCTGCTACTTCAGCGGTTTTGTTCGGAAGTTTTTGCAATTGCATCTCAAGTCCTTTGAAAAAAGCGTCGAACTTTTTTTGCTCGGACAATTCGAGGAACAATTCCCGGCGAACAATTGCTCGTGCCGCCGACGTTGTTTTTATCTGTTGATTCCGAAGCCGCTCGGCAACCGACATGAAGACTTGAGCAATTGTTTTTTTTGCTCAAAGGTCGCGTCAGTCGGGGTGTTCATTTTTACCCAACTACTTAGCGAAACCTCAGGTCCCGGGGGCAGTGTATTGGGACCAGGTGTCGGCGCCGGATGCGGCACAGGATTAGGTATCGGTCCAGGTACAGGTGACGGACTCGGTTCTGGACCAGGATTTGGTAAAGGTGTCGGATTTGGTAACGGTCCGGGATTCGGTATTGCCCGAATCTGAGCTTTGAACTGCAGCTCAATGTATTGGCCGGAAACCAAGCCGAAACAGAAAAAAAATAAAAAACTGAATAACGTTAATAGTGATGCGTTGCTGATTCTGAACATTTTCAAACCTCGTAACACAAGGTTTTGCGTCAGATCACGAATAATTTGTGACGAACCCGGGCTTTGTCGTTTTTTATTCACTTCTTTCTCCCAAACATTAAGTGTCTTTTGCGGACAATATCTTTCACTGCGTGTTCATTTTTTAATAATAGGCAGAAAATTTTTCGCCCGCAAATATACATGTAAAAAAACGAACAGCCGAAAAAACCCGATGTTTTTTATCTTTTTCATTGTAAGCAGTATGCAAATCGCTGTTTCAAAAAAATTTCCCCCGGCTATTTTTTTTCTGTAAAAAGCGTAAAATATGAAAGGTGGGCATTACGCGTCAGTTTTCTTGCTTTGCGCTTTGGGTAAAGTAAGAGTCTGTTAAGAAAATATTTTTACCATGCGTGGTCATAATATTGCAGTTTTCCTTGCTTAACCCTGTGGGAAAAGCAAGGGTTTACGAAGCGAGTAAACTGCAACATATAAGCTACTTTGGCAACAAACAAAACGAACAAACTCCAGTACATTTTCAAAACAACACGAACCGTTCAGCTTTACACACATATATTAGTCAATGAGATTACGAGTAATTCGCGTAGATTTGCCGCTAAAGCATGTATTCACTACATCACGTAGTTCTGTCAGCGTAGTCCGCACAATAATTGTTGAGCTGGAACAGGACGGTTTACGTGGCCACGGCGAAGCGTGCGAGGACCTTTATTATGGTATCACCGTTGAATCAATGGTAAAATCCATTGAAAAAGTACGTCCGCAAATCGAATCTTACGCATTGGCCGACCCAATCGCATTCTGGAATGCCGTCGCTCCGGAAATTAGCAAGAACCGCTTCGCACAAGCTGCTCTCGATCTTGCGGCGTGCGATCTTTGGGGAAAAATGAAGGACAAACCCCTTTGGAAAATCTGGGGACTTAATGTAAATTCGCTTCCGTTGTCCAGCTTTGGTGTCGGAATCGACTCCATTGAACGAACAAAAGAAAAGCTGATCGAAACAATGGATTGGCCGATCTACAAAGTTCGTCTCGCGCAAAAAGACGACCTTTCCACTTTGAAGTACCTGCATGAGAACACTCAGGCACAGTTCCACTTGGACATGAACGGTTCCTGGACGTCAGAAGCTGTCATAAAGAATCTCGAAACATTCGAGAAATTTAACGTCACAATGCTTGAGCAGCCACTCGCTCCAGATAATTGGAAAGGGATGCAAAAGCTCCGTAAAAAATCCCAGATTCCAATTGTTGCCGACGAATCCTGGATGGGAGACGACGATTTCACACAAATTGCCGATCATTTTGACGGTGTAAATCTCAAACTTGTAAAATGCGGCGGTTTGACTCCGGCCAAACGCATGTTAGCAGCCGCAAAACATAAAGAACTTAAAATTGCAATGGGCAACGCAGTTGAATCATGCGTTGGCGTTTGCGCTACTTCGCAGGTGGCACCGCTACTTGATTATGCTTCACTGGACGGCCCAATGCTAATTGAAAAGAAAGTCGGTACCGGTGTTCGACTTGAACGTGGTCGAATTATTTACCCCGACGAAGCAGGGTCCGGCGTCCGCGTGTCTTTCAGATAATTTTACAAAAACAGCCAAACGCAAATTTGCCAACTGTGTTTAACCGCTGATCCTAGATCAGCGATTTCTTTTGACACAGGTAGTCCAGTTTCTCCGAAACAGGAGCGGCTTTCAGAGAAAGTGCCTACTTAGAGCGTTTTCACGGTTTTGGTATAAGTCAAAATTGCATAAGAAAATAGAGTATTTCGTAATTGGTTAAACCAAATAAGTTCTAATCGTCCGGCTTTATCTCGGTACAGCCCAGACTCTGACCGTTGTGTCAAAACTTCCTGACAAGAGAATGTCTTTTACAGGGTCGTAAACCAAAGTCGCAATTGTTCCGGTATGGCCAGCCTGCCCTCCGGTATCTGCGTAGTAAACGCCGGTTGTCAGGTCCCAAAAACGTATTGCATTATCACTCTCGCCGGAAGCCAAAACATCGTTTCCGCAAAACGCAAGTGAAAATGTTTTTCCTGTCCGTTCAGGTAGCGTGACTGCTCTTTTACCGTTTTTCATATTCCAAATTGTGATATTCGGCCCCTCACCAGCAACAGCAAGCTGCGACCCGTCGGAGTTAAATTCCAGAGCGTTAACTCGTCTGCCATCTCCAGAAAGCTCGTGAACGATTTCGCCGGAATCCGCATTCCACACTTTAATAATG
>JBOFQC010000570.1:0-3474 GCA_051660725.1 Thermoguttaceae bacterium | reverse complement strand
ACTCCACCAGTACCATTCGCGGCACTTAACGAGTGGAAGTACATCGTGTTACCGTACTTGAGCGCGTCATTTGCATTCTGTAAACTATCATTGGCAAATCCACCAGTTGCGAATAGAACCGAGGCGTTGTCACCGTTGGCAATGGGGCTGGTATCGACGTTCCAGACGGAACCTGCGGCAAATGTCGCGGTGCCACCAAAAGTCGTGTTCGAATCGTACTGCACACCACGGCGGTAACCATACGTGTTGGACGGAATAATCGACGTGCCAAGATTGAAATTGTTGTCGCGGGTGACATTGCCAAAAGTGTCTTTTCCAGCGGAGTTTACAGCCAGATCACCACTTGCTTGCAGAGTACCGGCACTGGTAACTTCAATTGCCGAAAATTCCTGAGTCTGAGTTGCCTTACCAATTGTGACGTTACTGGAGTTTCCAGCACCGGTCAGGTTATTTTTGCCATTGAGTACAAGCAAATTATCGCTGTATTGTTCAAGGCTGCCCGTGCCATGCATGTTCCCGTTAAGAACCTGCACTTGCACTTTCGTACCCGTTGCCGGTAGTGTCGGCGGGTTGTCAAACGTAAGTGTACCGTTATTTACAATGTTACCGTTATAAGTGGCGACTTTGGTGCCATCATAACCGAGTGAGCCTTGAACTTCGAGTTTACCACCGAGAATTTTTGTGTCGCCGGTGTACTGGTTATTCTCCGCAAGAATCAACGTACCGGCACCTTCTTTGACGAGGTTACCTGTGCCGTAATGGCACCATTGATGAGACCGGTACGCTTGTTGGCCTGCAGGACGAATTCAAAACATCGTACAATTATGATGGCTTTATGGTACTTCAAATGGCGTGTCCGACGACACCGGACCAGAAAAACGATATATGGCCGCCTCGGCCTGATTTTGACAATCCGAAACTTATTCCTGATAAAAAAGATGAACAACTGTAATAATTCTCACATGCCGTTTCTGTTTCGGGACACGGACGACAATAAAATTCTACTTTTCACTCAAAAAGAGCCGACGAGTACCGTTTGGAAAATCTTTTATAAACTACCGGACGGAACGGTAAAACGGCTCAATACTGGTTTTGATGAAGGCGTGATTGAATGTTCACCAACCGCTTGGTGTGACGAAACCGGTTTTCATATTTCGTTTGTGGCTGGTGATATAACACGCCAGCCGTACAGACTTTATAGGATGGACGGTGCAACGCTTGACACCCTTTCGATGCCGGTTGCGATGCGGATTGCACGCACCGGGTTCGTTTATAAGGACAGGCTTGTTGCCGGTGAAATTCAGGACGTTGTTCACATACATGACACCAGCGGTGATTATAACATCGAAATTCCGGGTGCGTTCTTGTACCGGGTCTCTTACCAAAGTGACGCCCCTGATAAACTGCTTATTTCCGGCAGTTGGATCGGCGAAACAAGCGATGTGTTTTGTCTCGAATATGATTTGCGAACAAACGAGCAACGGTTTTTGGAATGTGACGGCCTGCCTGCTTACAAATGCTGTATTCTGGGTGACGAAATTCTGTACGCTGAAAAAACCGGTAATGATTTTGAAAGTCGCAGCATCAGACGTGCAAATCATATACATGGCATCACCTGTAAAATCGCTTCTAAAAATAGTGATACCGTTTCTGATTCCGGGCTCCAGACTTCCAAGCGATGCGGTTGTCGGCTTTCCAAACGTGAAAAGCTACTCCACACCGGCGAAATGAGCCGACCGTCATGCCTTGCGTGCGTTGAAAAGCATCTCGGTGCAGCGTATGTCATATTAGCGGAAATTCATTCGGGGTATATGTTTAGGCTTAGATTCATCGGACATTTACACGAGGCGGAGGACGAATCCCAAGAGTTTCCGCGCTTAAACCAAGCGATTCGTGACGCCCGAAAAAATTACCAACATAACGGTGTCACACCAGACTGGGAACTTTTAGCAAATATGGCAACGGAGGTGTCAAATGCTCGTTGAAAATGTACTTGTCCGATACATTACTGACAACTTCGTGCAGGTTTCATGGACCAGCGACTCGCCAGAAACAAAATCGTGGCTGTTTTTAAACGGACTGTTTTTGCTTGGCCCGTTTTTTGGCGAAACAATGCAGCGAAGTATCAAAGTTAAGGTGCCAACGACGACAACTTTTTTAGTTGAAGTTCACGATTTTAACGACGATACCGTCCCGGCCCCGATTACCATCCCGGCCCGGACCAGGCCGCAAATCGCTTGGAACAGCGTTGAAAATGCCGTGTCTTACCGGGTTTATCACAAGCAACTTGTGGGTGATGCCACTGAAACCTTATTACGCGAATACCCGCCGCTGGGTGAACGGATAATTATAAACTGCCCAATCAAGCTCGACGCTAAATGGCATCAATTCCGGGTTGTTGCGGTTGACGAATACGGCAACAAATCGGAAAGTGACACGGTGTCACACTTTGCAGCGGACTTTCCGGTTCAGCCGAATTGCGTGATTACCCGTGACACCCAAACCAACCTTTTAACCTTCAAAATTGAGGAGAAAAAATGATTCCAACCGCTGATATGGTAGGACTTTATTACGCTTCACGCGACCTTACGGCACCGGAGGCGACGCCGCCTGATCGGGTTGCCGGTTCGGATTCCAGCTTGCTTGTTATTAACGTACCGGGTCTGACTCAACCGGACAACTTTTGGAACGGTGCCACTGGTTTCTTTTCTGGTGGAAGCACCACTGCTTCACTTCGTGGCGTGACTTTTCACGTTAGAAAGTGGGAGTTGGCAACAAAAAAAATCACGCTTGCTTCCGCTTTGCCGATTGCCCCGGCTGGTGGTGACATATTCAAGCTGTTCAAGGGCGGAAAATATGCGTCCAATCAGGAAATACTTTCCATGAAAATCTCTGGCAAGCAGCCTGAAGTCGAACCGATTACTTGCGTACAAACGACTGGTGTCACTGTCAAAAAGGCGTCAGGATTACTTGGCGAAGGGACGTTACAAATCTATTACGTTGCCACCACGAAAGCGATTTCTATCCGCATGGGGACCAGTGGAAGTTACGGCCCGGAAGTGATTCTCACCGGTAACGCCACAAATTTGCCTATTTATACAGCGGATTTATCCGGTTATATTCTCGTTGATATAATTTTCGCAAGTCTGCGTGCCTCATCGACTTACACCGAATCACTTACATTGACCTACCCAAAAGGCAACTTTGTGCCAAATGCTGAAGGGTACGAAACAAACGACGGGGTTGGCAGGACACGGTATCACCTTGCGGTTGTCAAAAACAAGTCGGTAAACGTTACCGATACCATGTCGGCACTGGCAATCTGGACCGGCAAGCCTGCTGGCACCATAACGTATCCGACGACGACTTTCGCGCCGTCTTACACAGCATCACAAGCGA
Organism: Thermoguttaceae bacterium; assembly: GCA_051660725.1. Lineage (GTDB taxonomy): Bacteria > Planctomycetota > Planctomycetia > Pirellulales > Thermoguttaceae > JAVBSX01. The sequence continues at coordinate 75 of JBOFQC010000570.1, read as the reverse complement.
TTACGGTATCAAATGCCAGTACTTGGCCGACACGTGGGTTTTGGATTCGCAACCGCACCAAAAACGACCTGCGTT
>JBOFQC010000569.1:0-2911 GCA_051660725.1 Thermoguttaceae bacterium | reverse complement strand
GGCGTTCCCATTTGCTGGGTATCCGCATCTTTCAATTGCTCGTCGGTTGGTTTTGTAGCGGAACACTTAAAATCTTCCGCAGTTAAAATTGTCTTTCCGTCAACCACTGCGGCAAAAAACATTCCAGCTGTTGGATTACCGGCGTTATCGTCGTCGAGACAGTATGCCGCCAAAATGTCGCCACTTTTCAACGCAAGCGTACCGGTCCAACCCGACGAATATTCAACGTCTTCGGCGATTTCTTTTCCGTTTAAGTACAGATAACCGTGATTATCGGCAGCGAACCGAACCGCAACATCCGCGTCGGGCCCTTGCCAAATAGTTTTGAAAAACGCTTCTTTCGTAGCGGTTTCCGGCCAAACCCAGCGACCTTCAAACCCGCCGGGATATTTCCGTCTCGGAGGTTTTTTCGAAGCGGACTTTTCCTTTTCATCTGTTTGCGGTTGCGTCTGCTCTTGCGGCTCCGGCTCAACGGAGACAAGGAAAATTCCATTTCCCATTTCCTTAATAGTTTCTTTAACAGTACTATTCGGCTTCGGGTCTTTTGCAGTACTTCCAAAAACGCTTTGAACCAAATTGTCGAGTTTTTCGTCATTCTCGCCGATTCGGTCTGAAGCTTTCGGTAGATTTTCAAGAGCGATTACAATGCCGCCGTTTTTGTGAAACTCAGCGATTTTTTCAAGCGTATTCCACCTCAACGCCTGCATTGACGGAAGAACCAGAACACGGTAATTTTCACCGGAAACAGACATGACACCGTCTTTCATTGTCGCGCGTTCAATTGATTGCCCGTCAATAAAATCGAAATCGACACCTTTACGGTAAAGCCGTTCACCGACACCAAAAGCGAGCCGGGTTGCGGCGTTACCATCATAACCGGCAGCAAACTGTTCAACGGGGTATAAAATGGCAATGTCTGCGACGTGGTTCCCTTGCGAAAGAAGGTAAGAAAGTCGTTCAAAGTATTTGAACCAAACGCCAGTGTGACGCCAGTACGGCATACGCCAGTGATAACAGGGGGGTGCCCATTCCCAGAAGCTGCCATGTGTAGAGTAATATAACCCGTGAAGACATAACAGGTTACAGCCAACTGCGTAATTCTCGCATGTCGTGTTCGTCAGGTTTTCCAAAGTCATGCCCCAACCTGCGCTGTGATACCCTTCCAGCCAAACGCGAGGTTTTTGATAGAGATGCGAAATCGAAGACGACGCCTTTCCCTTAATTATGTCGGCTCCGGTTCCCGGGGTATCATGTCCCGGCGCGGTAAACCAACGCACTGCCCGGAAGTAGTCGCCGAATTCATACGGGTTGGTGCCACGCCCTGCCTGGTCGCAGCCGTATATCATGCCGCGATCACGGTGCCAGTTTCCAACCGGTGCGAAATACCCCGCCTCGGATAACAACATCAGCACATCATTGTAATCGAGCTTGATTTTTGCAGCTTCCGGATCACTGTCATCAAACAAAAGCGGAAGTTTCGGAAGAATATCGTAACCTTTGGTTTTCTCAAAAGATTCGGCAAACGCCGGGGTCCAAGCCCCGAAACTTCCCAAACCGAGGTGCAGTTCGTCTTGAAAAAAGTAATTCAGAGCTTTGCGGTTTTCTGGATTGGTTTCCCGTTCCGCTTGTCCGAAAAATCTGTCCGCAATTGCTTTACCGGAGTTTGGATCAAGTGCGTCAACGGCTTTGTTTTCGTAAACCCAATAATAACGGTGCAACTGGGTCGGGGCGGTTTCCGGCGCGTCCCATGACACCATTTTGGTGTCAATGACTACTACTTTATCAAAATTTGGTTTCCCGTCTGTCAACGGAACAGCAAGTGTTACAATTTCATTTTCAAGCGGCGTCCGCGTCCACGTCTCACCAGCTTGCAATTGCTGAATGTCACGCTTAAGAAATTTACCACGCATGTCAGGATTTTCTGCAAGCACTTCGTCAACAAAAGAATGTTGACCGGGCCAGCCGAGCGTGTAATCGCTGATACCAATTCCAAGTCCACGCGCGTCGCACTCGCCGACGTACCAGCGCCAAAGTTCCCAAAAATCCTGACTGAAAATCGGCGGATCAAGTCGGTAAGACGGGCCAAATAATCCGAACCCGTTACCGTAATGATCGCCTCGTGCGTGTGCAAGATTCACTTGCATGCCCGAAATTCTCGGAGCCGGACAATCGCCCGGTAAAGGTACGCCGGGCATTGTTTTTCCGCACAACAAGTCGAGTTGCCAGGCAAGACGTTCTTTCGTAAGACGGTCACCGGTCCACCAGTAAAACGGAACTTCTCCGTAACCCGGCGGCGGATTCTCGAAACCGGGTAAAACATCAAAATCGGCAGACCGAGAAGGCCAGCCGACTCCCACCGTTTCGGGCTGCTCAAATAATGCGGCGGTATCCACAAGCGGCGTGGCACCATTAGCTACTGGTAGTAGACAAAAAAAGAAAATAAAAATAAATGTTCGCATGATATTTAAGACGTTAGACGTTAGATAGCGAGCCGCCAACGTTAGTTGGCGGGTAAGGTAAACAAATCTGGTAACCTGTTCAGATCACCAGCAATTTTACTCGCCGATGCAGTATAAAAACTTTTCGCTTCGGATGAATATTTTTCCGTCAACAAAAGCGGGTGAAGCGAAAATCGGCTCGCCCATTGGGTTTTCAGCGATTACCATTTCTTTCTCTCTACCGGATGCTAAAGCGGTACCAGTGTCATCAAGCACTGCCTTTTCCGGATCAACTACGTAAGCTTTGGCACCGTCTTCGTTTTTGTCGAACATGTACAACTTGCCTTCAACCAAACTTGGCGAAGAATAAAATGTTGCGTAGTCATCCAAGTCGAGGTCCCAAATGATTTCACCTTTTTCCAAGTCGATGCACTGTAAAAAAGCAGCCGGACCAAGAGAATAAACGTATTTTT
>JBOFQC010000568.1:0-4094 GCA_051660725.1 Thermoguttaceae bacterium | reverse complement strand
ACCGCTTACTCGAAGGCATGGCAATTGCAGCTTACGCTATTGGTGCCACGAAGGCTTACATTTACATCAGAGCCGAGTATCCGCTTGCCATTGCGAGATTAAAAGAAGCAATTGCTCAGGCAGAAGCCAATAATCTGCTCGGCAAAAACATTTTGGGTACCGACTTCTCCCTGAAAATGATGATTAAAATGGGTGCCGGTGCCTTTGTGTGCGGTGAAGAAACCGCTCTAATTCACAGTATTGAAGGAAAACGTGGCATGCCGCGTCCCCGTCCTCCGTTCCCGGCAATAAAGGGGCTTTTCGGATATCCGACGATTATCAACAACGTCGAAACCTTAGCCAACGTGGCTGAACTTATGGTAAACGGTCACGAATGGTTCAGCTCTGTCGGAACCGAAGGTAGTAAAGGCACGAAAGTTTTCGCACTTTCTGGAAAAGTTGCCAGAACAGGTTTGGTCGAAGTTGCAATGGGTACGAAACTACGCGACGTAATATTCGCAATTGGCGGCGGTATTGCAGGCGGAAAAGCGTATAAAGCTGTGCAAATTGGTGGGCCGTCTGGTGGTTGTATTCCCGAATCGCACATTGACATTGAAATTGATTACGAGTCGCTCAAAAAAGTCGGTGCCATGATGGGTTCCGGCGGTCTCGTCGTAATGGACGAAGATAACTGTATGGTTGACGTTGCGAAGTTCTTCATGGACTTTATTCAACGTGAAAGCTGCGGAAAATGTATTCCGTGTCGTGAAGGTACGCGTAGAATGTTGGAAACGCTTAACCGCATAACTCACGGACGAAAAGGCGAGACCAGAAACGAAACTTTACAACGGTTCCAAAGTGTTGTGCATTTGGAAGCGCTCGCGGAAGTTATTCGTGACACGAGTTTGTGCGGACTTGGCCAAACAGCCCCGAACCCTGTTTTAAGCACGCTCCGTTGGTTCCGCCATGAATACGAAGCGCACGTTTATGACCGCTGCTGTCCGGCAAAGGCGTGTATTGATCTTATCACTTACGTCATCACCGACAAATGCACCGGCTGTACACTTTGTGCTAAAAAATGCCCTGTTGGCGCGATTGTTGGAACGGTCAAGCAGCAACACAGTATTATTACTGACAAATGTATTAGCTGCGGAGCGTGTAAAGATACTTGCCGTTTCGGTGCTGTTGAAAAAGTTTAGTTTTGGGAAATTTCCAATTGTGTTTAGCGCAAAGGAACCTGCCGTTCAGCAATAAATTGCTCGGCGTTGTTTGGTAGGCGACTTTCTCCGAAAGTCGCTCCAGTTTCGGAGAAACTGGACTACCTGTGAGCAGTGCTTCGGAGCTAACAGTAAAAAATTTTTATGCTAAATTTATCTGGTGGTCAGTAACAGTAGTTTCGTTACAAATCTTCAAAACACTATGAAGACATTATTAACCGCTTCATTCAGCTTGGTGGTTTTTCTTTTATCAATGCCATTTTTTCTGTTTGCGCAGGGAACGGCTGTTTCTTCAAGTACAGATGATTTTGCAGAGCTTTTACGGATTGAAAGTGAGCGGGTCGATTTATTTGAAAAAACGGCTCAGGCAGTCATCGCGGTTTTTCCGGCAGAAGAAGATGCTCCGCCGGGCGGCGGAAGTGGTGTCGTCATTTCACCTGACGGTTACGCACTGACAAACTTTCACGTTGTGCAGCCGTGTGGAATCGCAATGAAGTGCGGTATGCCGGACGGAAAGGTTTATAACGCTGTTCTCGTTGGAGTCGACCCAACAGGTGATATCGCCTTGATTAAATTGCTCGGAAGAGACGACTTCCCGTGCGCAAAGCTCGGAGACAGCGATTTGGTCCGAATCGGCGACGAAGCAATTGTAATGGGAAATCCATTTCTGCTTGCACTTGATTACAAGCCGTGTATTTCGTTTGGTGTAATTTCTGGAACACACCGGTATCAATTTCCAATGGGAACGCTTTTGGAGTACACTGACTGCATTCAGACGGACGCTGCCGTTAATCCAGGGAATTCCGGCGGCCCGATTTTCAATGCTGTTGGCGAACTTATCGGGATCAACGGCAGATGTTCATTTGAAAAACGTGGTCGAATAAACGTCGGAATTGGTTACGCGGTTTCTATTAACCAGTGTAAATTTTTTCTCGGCGATTTGAAAAGTGGAAGAATCGTAGACCACGCAAACGCAAACGTTTCGGTAATAACTGACAGAATCGGGCGGGTTCTGGTTGACGACATTTTACCACGCAGCGAACTTTATAAGCGTGGCGTCAAATACAATGACGAGTTTATTCGATTTGCCGGCAGACCGCTTGACACCGCCAACACTTTTAAGAATCTGATCGGTATCTTTCCGAAAGATTGGCAGGTGCCGGTTACGATCCGCACGGCTGACGGAACCCGCCACGAACTCCTTGTCAGACTCAGCGGTTTGCACAGTGACGGTGAACTTATTGAAATGACTGAGCAGATGCTTCAGCCGCCGATTCCGCAACTTGAACCGAAAGAAAAAAGTGAGAAACCGCAAATTCCGGGATTACCGCAAATACCAATTCCAGGATTGCCGGAGCTTAAACGGCCTGATCAGAAAGAGCAAGATAAAGAGCAGAAAAATCAGGAGCAGCCGGAAATCAAGGTTGCGCCCAAGCCAATATTTGTGCCGGATTGGGCCAAGCCGTTTTACGAGAAAAGGAAAGGCTTCGCAAACTATTATTTCAACCGATTGGAACTTGACCGAGTGCTGAAAAAATGGCGTAAAGATAATTTACGACTTGACGAAAAGGTAAAAGAGGGTAAATGGTTGATGACCGGTCCTTTTTCTGGAACGGACAATTATAAAATCGAAGTTGATAATATTGGTGTCAAGTTTGATTTCGTTAAAGGTATATTGGGCTGGCTCGCCGACGTCAAGTTCGAGTCGGAAGCCGTTGATGACCGGATTATGTATTATCAGGCTCCGCTGGGAAGTGGCGGAATGTTTGCCGCCCTGTATTTGCTGCAGCAACTCGCTTCAAACGAGAAAAACGATTTCGGCGAAGTGACTTACGTTGGCACCGCTCCGCTTGGCGGCGATTTTTCGAAACTGTACGACGTGGTGTCAGTTGTGTGGAAAACTGTCAGAGCCAGATTTTATTTTGAGCCGGAAACCTCACAGCTTCGACTAATCGAACTTTACGCTGACGAGGATGATTTTCCTTGCGAAGTTTGGTTCAATAACAAGAACGACAAACCCGAAATGGAAGTCGTTTACGGCACGATACCGTTTGCCAAGTTGGCAATTGACGATTCACCGTTAAAGTTTGCAGCCGCAACTGCCGAAACGGGCACGGACTTGGTTGCCGGTAATAATGCGTCCTCTGATGAGAATGACACTCAACGTAAACTTCGTGCAAGTGACGAAAGAGTTATCACAGAGACGCAGCAACGAATAGTAAAAATTTACGGAAGCGGCGGTTTAACCGGTATGCAAGGTTATCAGACAGGCTGTATTATTTCGCCGGACGGTTATATTTTGACAGTGATAAGCCCGACACTTGAGGCCGACCCTATATCGGTTGTATGCGAAAACGGCAGACGTTTTGACGCCAAGTTAGTGGAAGCTGATCCGGTAATGGAGTTTGCAATTTTAAAAGTTGACGGCGAGAATTTGCCGTATTTCAATCTTGCTGAAGAAGCCAGAGCTGCGGCTCAAAGCGACACCACTACTGGGAATTCTGATGAAACAGGAGTAAAAGGTGTCACTGGTGGTATAAATACTGCAGGTGACAAAAGCGGCGTAAATATTGGAGACCGGATTTTTGCGGTTTCTAATCCTTTTAATATTTCAGTCGGTAATGAGCCGGCAAGTGTTCAACGTGGAATAATCTCGGCAAAAACAACTTTACGAGCCAGACGTGGGGTGTTCGAGACGCCGTATAAAGGCCCGATTTGGGTCGTTGACGCCATTACGAACAATCCGGGTGCAAAAGGCGGCGTGGTTGTGCTTGAAAATTCCGGAAGACTAGTCGGAATTATTGGTAAAGAGCTGCGAAACGCCGAGAATAATACTTGGCTGAATTTCGTTTTGCCAAGTGAATCTGTGTACGAATCGGTAAAGAAGTTGCTTGAGTC